>JBEKST010000138.1:0-10635 GCA_049516815.1 Bacteroidales bacterium
GAAAAATCAAAATAGATCTGGAATGAATAGGTAATCGCGCCTATCCATGCTATACCCGTGGAGAGCTGTGAAGGATCAAGCACAAAGATGGCATTGACCGTTGTACTAAGGATATCAGCAATGAGAACCTTTTTGGCCAATCCGATTATAAAACGATAGAAACCATTGAGCTTATGATCGATGGTGCTGGTAGAAGAACGATCCGCGATCTGGCCTGCAATTTGTCCGGGCCGTATAATGGGACCGGCAAGCAATTGTGGGAACATGAAGATGTAGAGGGCATAATCCGTGAAGCGTTTGAACCCGGGAAAACGCTTTTTATAAACATCAAAGGTACAAGCCAGTTTCTGAAAAGTGATGAAGGAAATCCCAATTGGTAAGGCCACCTCCACCCATTTTGCAGGAGGAATGCCGAACCAGCCAAAACCTATATTCAATTGGACAAAGAAAAAATTAGTGTACTTAAAATACAAAAGAAGTCCAACGTTGAGGACGACCGAATGCCAGAAGAGCAGTGAACGGACCCGTCCTTCGTGGCGCTGCATCTCCCGGAGAAGAATAAAATCGAGGATCACTGATAATGCCAATACAACGACAAAACCGGGCGCTCCCCAGGAATAGAAAAGAACGCTCACGATCATTAAAAACAAATTCCTCGACTTGCCCGGCAACAGGAAATACACTGCCAGGAAAACCGGCAGGAAATACAAAAGAAATAAACTACTGTTGAAGGCCATGGTTGCTTTTATTTCTTTTCTTCCTGGTCGACCATAAATTGTGCATCCAGTTTTATTTGTTCTTCGATACTATGCCCGTTTGTCCTGGCTTTTTCCACTACACTCTGGTACCAGGCAGGATCGTTCTTAATTTTTACAATATACTCTTCTATCTTCATTTGCCTCGCCTCGGTTGCCATCGGCATGCAATTTTTAAAAAAACTTTCGATAAAACCATATGGGAACAACTGGTAGGTAGCTTCGGTCACCATAAGGATCACCATGTCCTGGTTGAATAGATGTTCTTTCAGGTTGACATTGGCGACCAACCCGGTTTTCTGTTCATTTTCCATTATATCCCTGAAATAAAACCAATAATAATCCTTTGTAAACACATTGGCAGTGATCGCTGTATATGTGAATCCCCACCAATAGCTGTCGCCAATGGAAATCACTTTGGGCCTGGTTTTTCCCTTCTGGTTATAAGTGAAATGCAGATATGGCATGGGTGGATGTTTCAATGGCCGCCATAGGTTCATCAATTCTCCGATATCATTGTCGGTATACCGCATGGAGTCTGATATGGTCACTTTATCCCACCCGAATTCAGGCAAACTGATATTCCTCAGTTTCTCAATATAACGGAACATAGTGTCGGCAGCAATACCGATCCCGTAAGTAGTCCAATGTGTTCCATTCAGCGGGTAGAGCGGGTAAGGTGTTTTCCCTTTTAAGGCCCGGAACCATGCATTCATATCGATAAAATGGATCCCCGAACCCGAAAGCGTCTTAAGATAAGTCTGATAATTGGTGACCGGCCGTTGCTTGTAATGATCAGGAATTAGTTCTGAATAAAAAGTGGCTTTTCCCGGAGCAAAGATGAGAAGGAAATCAACATTGTGTCTTTTCAGTTCATCCTGGATCATTTTTAATCGCTTTACTTCATTTTTGATCTGTTCTTCTCCCTTGAATACAGATCCCCTGCAATTCTGAATATAGGATTCAAGGAACAGCATCCCTTTCTTCCCTATGACTACGCCGGAAGCTTCCGTGTAATTGAAGACAGAATAATTAAACTGGTTCCGAAGCTTAATGAATGTCGGACGGAATCCCATTTTTTCTTCGACATACTTCTGAAAGACAGGCTGAAACTTCCTGTGAAAATAAGAACCTTTTGTCAGAGCAGGACATTTAGTGGAATCTGTAACCCCAATCAAAGACGCCTGATGAAAAACATGAAATGTCTGTTGGATGATGTGCAGGCCGAACAGGATAAAAACAAAAAACAACAGAAGGTATTTAATCACCTTCATATTAAAATGGGATCATAAATTTTCGCAAATATAATCAGACCTGATGATAAATCTTCAATGAGGTCTAATTTGCGGTGGTTAGGAATGATTTAAAACGTCATCGCTTTTACAGTTATAACAAGGATTTTCAGGTGGTTATCCATAAATATTACCCGTTCGCATATCGGATTTTATAATCTTTCCCAGATATATTATTTTTACTATGGATATCAGAATAATATTCATGTGAAATCCGGAATAATGCACTGAAATGAATATGCCTGTTCTTGAGCTTAAAAAAAAACTAATATCCGATTTGATCCTTCACTTGTAACTTTTTACAGAAAAATCCATCATATTAAATTAATGAGTCAAAAAATCAACCAATCACGGAGGTCATTATGAAAAAATCAACATTCTTAATTTTCATAGTATTTGGATTTATCCTGCAGTTGCATGCCCAGGAAGGGATGTGGCTGCTTTCCCAGATTAACCAGCTCGATCTTAACAAAAAAGGACTGCATATAGCAGTAAGTGATGTTTACAGCAAGGATAAACCGTCTATCTCTGATGCAATTGTTCAATTGGGAGGAGGAACAGCATCCTTTGTATCTAAAGACGGATTGCTAATTACCAATCATCATGTCGCCTATACTGCTCTCCAGCGGGCATCAAGCGTTACAAGTGATTACCTGATCAATGGTTTTCTTGCGACCAAAAAAAGCGATGAGATCAAGGCCCCGGGGTATCGTGTCAGGCTTCTTACTGATATGAAAGATGTCACAACAGAGATCCTCGATGCTGCAAAAGGGATCAGCGATCCCACAGAAAAAAATAAAAAGATCAATGAAAAAATTGCCAAGATGACTGAAGCTATAAGCAAAGGCAAGAATGATGTGGAAGCTACGGTTTCACAGATGTACAATGGCAAGCAATATATCCTGTCATACAGGTGATTTCTCCTTTATGAGAGTCTATTGCGCGCCCGACGGAAGCGGAAAAGAATACGCTGCCGATAATGTGCCTTATCATCCGAAAGTTTGGCTGAAGGTGGCTATAGATTTTCTAAAAGACGGTGATTTTAACTTCATCATTGGATATCCTGGACAGACAACACGTTATCGCTCATCTACCTCAGTGTTTTGGAATGAAAATTATAATTATCCGTTCGCAATTAAAAACTTCCGGGAGATCATTGACCTCTGTGATCAGCTGACAAAAGGCAACCATGAAGGTCAATTAAAGGTGGCAAGTCTGAAAAAAGGGCTGGCAAATGTGATGAAAAATTACCAGGGAAAAGTCGATGGTATGAAGAAAACCAATTTCTATGAAAAGAAATTGGAATTTGAGAAGGAATTTGTAAAGTGGGCGAACAGCAAGCCTGAAACTAAAGCAAAATATGCTGATATCCTGGCAAAGGAAAAGGAAGAATACAAAGTTCTTGAAACCACAAAGGACAGGGATAATGTTTTTGGAATACTCCAGGGACTGGCCGGCACTCCTTTAACCATTGCCCAGCAAGCGATCTACTTTGCCCAGCAAAGGGAGAAGCCTGAAAGCGAAAGGGATCCGGGCTTTTCAGAAGAAACCGTCGACCAGGCCGTTGAAGGATTGCAGTACACTTATAAAAATTATTTCGAGCCTGTGGATAAAGCCATGTTGTTTCGTGCATTGAACATGGCAAAATTGTTACCGCTGAATCAGCGGATCACCGGGTTGGAGTATATTTTCAACAACGATTCCAAAACTCTTGAACAAATTGTCGATGAAGCCTACAAATCATCAGAGCTGTTGGATCTGAATTTCACCAAGACCCTTTTAAAAAAATCCACGAAAGAACTTCAGGCGTTGAATGATCCATTTATAAATATGGCTTTCAGCATTGATCCGATGGCTATCGATATTCAGAATATCGCAACTAAATTTGGTAATAATGTTACGGAATTGAGAAAAGTATATCTCGAAGGCTTATATGAATGGAAAGGCACCGGCCTGTATCCTGACGCAAATGGCACCAAGAGGATCACATGGGGAAAGGTCAAGGGTTATCGCCCTGCCGATGCTGTATGGTATTATCCCTTCACAACCCTGGAAGGTGTGGTTGAAAAGAACATAGGTGAAGAACCTTTCGATGCCCCGGCCTCGCTGGTTGATCTTTATAATAAAAAGGATTTCGGAAGATGGGCAAATCCGGCGATGAAAGATGTCCCGGTTGCCTGGCTGAACCAGTGCGATATCACCGGCGGTAACAGCGGAAGCCCGGTGTTAAATGCCAAAGGAGAGATCTGTGGGGTGGTTTTTGACGGAAACTATGAAGCCATGATCAGCGACTGGCAGTATGATTATGCACTGCAGCGCTGCATTGCCGTGGATATTCATTATGTGTTATTTATCACCGAGAAAGTTGGTAAAGCGGGGTTTTTGCTGGATGAGATGGAGATAGCGAAGTAGCGAAATGGCAAAATGGTAAAACGCATAGTGTAAAATAATTATACCATCTTGCATTTATCCAATGTTTATTGCTTTTTGAATGTAATCGTTGTTCCACCCATCAGACAAGTCATTGACTCGCCGCTGATTGTTCCGGAAAATGTTTCAGGAACAGAATCCATGACATAATTAAAGGTGATTGTAGTATTGATAATCGCAAAACTACCCGTCCAATCTTTAGTTTCATTTTGATTCTTGTACTTCGACCATCCTTCAACAGCCGATGTCGATTTGAATACCAAAGATGCCCATTCCAGGGAGGGGCTTGTTCCGGTATAAAAGTATTTCCATGTTGTTCCCGATAGGTTTTCGGGTTTAGTGTAATCAACAGCCAGTTTTGGATTACTGTTTTCAGTTTTTTTACATGCAGAAAACAGGACTGTTGTCAACACAAATAAAATCAATAAGAGCTTTTTCATGATCGTTTTTTTTTGTTAATATTTATGATTATCCGGCAAGCTTTATTCACTTATTATTCTCTTAATTTTTTGTAGATCTTCTTTTGATCTGAAATTCATTTTGCGGTATCATTATTAATCCCTGTTACATCTGACTGAAAGGCCTGAGATTTTGCCGGATGTGGAAAATATTACATCAGCGTTAAGGTTATTCAAATATAAACTGTGTAAATAAATGCTATCCTGTGCTGTGGACGTCCACCATTGACATATTTCTCCTATTGCACGGCAGGATCCGGAAAAATCACGGTATCCTCCCGGAATGGCAAAGCTGCTCTCTGGATCAATTCCATCATTGGGCTTTTTCCAGTGCGAAGTCCCGTATTCTTTCATCTTCCCGCCGGCCTTGGTTTCCCCTCCCAGTGTAGTGACAAGCGATGTCCATTCACTTTGTGAAGGTACATGCCAGCCTGCAGGGCAGAGATTACGAATATCCTGGATTGCTGACCCATTGTATAACCTCCCATAAAGAATACCGTTCAGGGAATCATTCTTGTAATTGCAGTATGCACCTTCAGTGAGCCTGCTCCATTCGGAATTGTCAGTTACCATGGGAATAGGTTCTCCGTTACGATAGTGAGTCACTTTCAGATTTTCAGCCATCCAAACCTGGCCTCCCAGAGTAACCGTTTTATAGTTGTTGCCGTCAATATCCACCACTTTATCCGGAAGGCGAGAAAATGAATACCGGCCTTTATCTTCCTTCACCGGAACATTGATAATGGAATACGCACACAGTTTCTGTTTTTCCTGGTTAAATTGATGCTGGCTTCCATGAATATATATTGTTTTCCTGATGTGAATTGCATCGATGTTTTTAATATCCACTTTCGTGACATCAAAATCGCTCTTTAAATAATCGTTTTTCCTGTATGAATTTGATATAACGATGGATGAGTCTTTGACTTCAAAAAGAACTCCTTTCTTTTTTTACGGGTTATTAATAATTGAAACCCAGACATTATAAAGTTTCAATGATTTGTGAGAATATTTTTGTGCCTGGATTGAGTGAAGGACTGACAGGACGAAAAATGCAACCAGTATTATTGTTTTCATGATTTTTTGTTTAAAAGATAATACATATTAATCACTTGCCACTCATAGATATTCCCCCACCAATCCCATTCTGGTTGATCGATATTCCAATAATTGCCCCAAGGATTCCACCGACAAGAACCGGCCCCCCGATTGAAGGAATAAGCCATGATGCATTGGTCCTTCCTTTGGCTTTTTTATAAACTTCTGCTTTTTTAATTGAAGAAAATGCTATTGGGATATTGTTACCCGGATGCTGTTTAGGAACCAAGGAATCCTGCAAATACAAATGGACTTCATCAAGAACATAAGATTCATCATTTTTTTTCGTGTTTTTGTACCTGTTCCCTCCTGTTGGTTTTGTAGTCCGGAATTTATACCGGTTTCCGGGTAAGACAGTCAAATCCCCGGTAAGCGTATTGTCTGTTATACCCACTTTGGACAATTGCCAGGCTGAATCCCCCTGGTGAAGGATGAAATATTTGTCCAGCGAATTATAAACCTTAAATCCCTGCGAAGTAACTTTGTTTGCGGTTTGCACTTTATAATAATACATACAGCCCTGGAGAAGGCTTAGGAAAAGGAGTGCCAGGAAAGTGGCAACAATTCTTCTCATTTGGATAATAAAATAATTCTTCATGGTTTACTTTTTTTATGATCAATTCGATAAAATACTTATGCCACTATCATTCAGATTTCAGTAAATATCTCCGGTTAAAAATAAATCCACCAATCAACAACACTTCTCCTATAATTGCATCATCAATAGGGGGTCTGCCGGGTGTATGAAAACTAACCTCGATGGTTGCATAGGAGGTGCAGATCATTGAGATAGTTCCCATGACGAGGATTAAAACAGGAATCCAGGAAATCTTGTGAATTGTAAATTTATACTGAAGAAAAATAATCGCAAATGACAAAGAAATAAATCCTCCGGCGGTTGCCCTCATTAATGCAAGGAACAAATATTGAGTAGAATGGTTAACCTGGGTCCATGCCAGCGACACCGCTGCACTGTGATAAGGCATAAAACTGTTTCTGAATAAATAAACGAAACCAAAAGAAAGAAGGATTGTGGCAGCCAAATAGGTACTCACACTTCCGATTATATTTTTCATGTGTTAATGATTTTTTATTAACGGCCCTATGGAATATTTATAAGTACCATCCATGGTTTGTATAAACTTTGTTTGTTTAAGTATTTCATGGCATTTTTTTTAACATTCTATTGATGATGAGAAAGCCAAGCCAGAGTCATTTTTTTATCCTTTAAAAACTGTAACCAAAACTGATCCCGCCCCATGGGAAAAACATTCGTGAATCCTTGTCGAGGTTTGTTACTTGAATTAGCGGTGTAAACCCTAACCGAAAAATAAAACCATTTTCAGATTGAACCCTGATCCCCGCAACGACAGTTATAAACGGATAAAACTGATTTCCTGCATCATGGGGAGTACCAATTACAATCCAGGAACTGCTTGGATGATAAGCAGACCAGTTCGCATAGGAAAGACTTGACCCAATACCTAATTCAAAAAGAAAATTATTGGATACTTGAAAAAGTCCATTAAGTAAAACAGGGAAAGTATATAAATTTACTCTATACGTTTCACCTGGCTTTCCAATCCCATAACCAAAGCCAATCCTTCCAGACAAATAAAAGGAATTTTTATGAATTATAATTTTTTCATAATTCAGAGATCCAAGATCATAAGCATTTCCCAGTAGTTCAATATAAAGACTATTTTTAGGGATCTCCCTGAAGTAATTATGATGGATTGCGGTACTTTTTACAGAATTTACCCTTTGTCCACAACAAGGAAAAAGAGGAAAAATCAATGCTAATATTATTAAGTACTTTTTCACGATTCTCTGTTTAATGATGATACTTATCTGTTAATTGTCAGTGATGGAGAATCCTCCTCCACCAATACTACCGTCATTAATATTAGCTATAGTTAGTGGGATAATTATTCAAATTGTCAAATTGCTTAATAATAATCCCTAACGCACCGGACACTTAATCCATAATATTTTATCATCGCCATGAGTTGGACTTGATTGAAATTGTAGTCAATTCTCCGACACCAGGCACCTGAATTATCACTATATTCTGTAGAAGTCCACCAATAAGTGTGATATCCACTTTCATTATAGCTGCCATCAGAAGTTCGGCAACCGGCCGGAAGTGCGGTAAAACCGGATGAATTGGTGGCGCCGGTGTTCGGGCTGAACCAATGGGTAAATCCTGCTTCCTTTAATTGACCTCCATCGTTAACCCCTAAATAATTGGACAGGGTTTTCCATTCATCATCGGTGGCAACATGCCAGCCGGAAGGTGAGATATTTCGCGTATCATGAACGGTATACCAGTTGTACAAACGGCCATAACCGCCTATAATATTTGGGTTGTTGGCATAATTGCAGTATGCACCGGTTGTTAAGATAATCCATTGAGAGCTGTCAGTTATATTCGGGATAGGATCACCATTACGATAATGGGTTACTCTCAAATTTTCTTTCATCCACACTTGATTGCCGATGATCACTGTGTTATAAATATTTCCGTCAATGTCGGTTACCGTATCGGGTATTGTAGAAGGATTAATGTTGGGATTGGGGTTAAGATCGAAGCTGCTACCTGCCTTATAACAACTGCTTGTAAGCATTAATAACACTCCAATTATAGCTAATGGGTAAATCAAGATTTCAGTTTTTGTTTTCATAATTTTTTTTTTGTGATCGCCCGGGAACTTGTGAATTTCAAATGCAATTCCAGTAAAAAATCCGGCATGTTCTGTTTGCCGTCATCTTTTCTGTTAATTATGCTTTAGAATAATTCTTGTCTGATTCATCATTCCTTACATTATCTTGAATCTTTTTTCTCACTCAAAAACCGGTAATGGATCCCGAATGAGAAAATCCTTTTCGACTTATTTCCCGATGCGAGATTATCAGCGAACAAGGCCTCCAGTACAACTTTGTTCTTGATGGGAAAAACCAACTGTGCATAAACTCCATCGCAATACCCGATTGCTGCCTTGGTTCCGTTTGTTTTCCCCAGGCCGCTTCCAATACCTGCCGTATAGAGTGGATATGGAGTGGTGGAAGGAAAAAGTCCAGGAAAAGTACCTTCAGCATAAATGATATCAGATGACCCGAATCTTAAGTTTAATGAAGGCAGAAAGTACAGGTTATTATAATCCTTTGTGATTATGTTTCCTTCGTTATAGGAATCGATTGATTTTTTGCCAAGTGGGAGCTTCATCTGACCAAGGGTAAACCCGGTTCCAAGGCCAAAGTAGTGCCAGTTAAAGGTTATATAAGGACTTATTACATACAAGACTTTTGAATGCGGATAATCTGTTGCATATTTCCCTGATTCAGACCCGAGGTATCCCCTCCCGCCGATTGAAAACTTGTAATATTTACCTACCCACTTATTATGGGATATATCGATCCCCCCTCCGTATAGGGTTCTTTTGGACCGGCCAAGGTCCTCCAGTGAAGTGGAAGTATGTCCACCAGAACAATCATCAACCCAATATTGATGCACCTTGGAAATATCCTCATAATAACTACCGACCAAGCCTATTAAGCCGGCATCGGTAAAGATGATTTTTTCATCCTGTTTTCCGTCCGGGTTACTTTTTTGTGACATAAAGCTTATGCTGCAAAGAAGAATCACGGGAATGACCCATCTGAAGCCGGCTATGGAATACCTGCGATAGAGTTTGACAGAAAGAACTATTATGACCGGGATAAGAATCAGAAGAATTGTTGAAAGTTCAAGGAAGGTAAACCAGTTTCGTGCATATAAAACATAAATGCATAAGACTGCCGTCAAAAAAACCATCCGGGAATCTGTCACGCGGACAGGTCCGGAAACAAAGGAGGATACTTTCCCTTTTCTTTCACGGATTATCAATGTGACAAGCCCTGATACAAAAGCCACTGTGATCAGCCATTGAACTATCTTCAACCCCCAGAAAAACTGTCCGGCAAAGAAATTAGTTTCAGGGGCGCGTACAAATTCTATGAAAAACCGTAGAACCGCGTAACATAATACCGAAAACAAAAACAAACTTCCGCCTGATTTCCATTGTTTCCGGGTCTTCCAAACAATAAATGCAATAATAAGACATCCGATCACCTGGTAGAGCTGGGCAGGGTGGATAGCAAGCGAAGTTTCATCGTGAAGATGAACCAAACCCTGGGACAGATGAATCTGGTAGGCCCATGATGCAGCATCATAATGAACCCCCCATGGTAAATTTGTCGTAGTGCCAAAACAGCATCCAGCCATCAGGCATCCGATACGGGAGATCGCCATGGCCAGTGGTAATGCGACGGCTAGTGTATCCAGTACCGGACGTTTAAAGCGCAGCCAGGTTTTAGCCAATAGCAAACCTGTAAATAATCCGACGATCCCGCCTAAAACAGTCTTTTTATCCGTTTCCGGAAAATGAAATCTGGTAAATACCTGAGTCCATTCTTCAGGGGAATAGGTGAATATCTTGTCGCCAATGATAAAAAATATCACTCCTGTCAGTAAAATTAAAAGCCAGGCACTTTTGGGGTAACCTTTTTTGAAGCCTTCAATGATCATCATTCCTGCAGCCACTAAAAAAGCTGCCAGGTAGG
>JBEKST010000139.1:0-7779 GCA_049516815.1 Bacteroidales bacterium
CAGGTGTGGAATATTATCCAGGAAGATGCGGGCAACGGCATAATTCTTCATGTCCTCGATCACAGTAACTTCATGGAGACCCGATAATTCATTGTTGACGTTCCTGAATTTCAAGGGAATAAAGGCATTGAATCCGCCATAGCGGTCCTGGGAATCCCGCAGCAGGGTCATGTGTTTGATCCGGTGGCCGTAATTCTCAATATGCCCGTAAAGCATGGTTGCATTCGAGGTGATCCCCATCCGGTGTGCAGTTTCATGGATTTTCAGCCAGTTTTCCGATGAGACTTTGGTTGGGCAGATCTCCTGACGTATTTTTTCATCAAAGATCTCGGCGCCGCCACCTGGTATTGAATCCAACCCTGCAGCCCGGAGGAACTTTAAGCCTTGTTCATAGCTGATCCTGGCTTTTTTGATGATGTATTCAAGTTCGACTGCGGATAAGGCCTTGATGTGCAGATCGGGCCGCAGGGATCTGATCTTCCGCAGAAGGCCTTCATAATAATAAATGTCTTTTTCGGGATGAACAGCTCCCGTGATGTGGACTTCCCTCACATTTTCATCCTGGTTTCTGACGGTTTCGAGCATCTCTTCCACTGTGAGATCCCATTTTTTCGGACTGAAATGATGGGAATAGGAACAGAACCTGCATTTGTTTACACAGATGTTGGTGGGTTCTATGTGGAAATTCCGGATAAAAAAAACATTGTTTGAATTGAGGTGAACCCTCACCTGCTCAGCGAGCATTGCCAGGAACCCTAGTTCTCCTTCTTCATAAAGTAGGATCCCTTCTTCCGGCAGGATCCGTTCACCTGCTATGACCTTGTATGCGATCTGTTTCAGAGGTGCCGGCATCCTCGATTGGAGAATGAACTGTTCATTGAAAACACTTACCATCCGGCTATTGTTTGATCATTTTTACTGTGGAAACGGATCCGGGAAATGTGATCCGGAGAAAATACATACCTGAGGATAACCCGGGGAAAGACAGGGAAACAGGCGATGATCCTACAGGAGTAAGAGCCCCTGACCAAAGGGTTGTGCCCATGAGATTCAGAACTTCAATTTCTGCTGTTTGTCCGGTCTTATCTTCAATTTTAACCTGAACCTGATCGGTGAAGGGATTTGGAAACAGTTGAATGGTAAAATTTTTGGAAAGGGTATGAATACCCAATGACAGGCCATCCAGTTTCTGAATCCCGGTATTGTCGGGATCCAGCCAATCTTTTAACCGTACGGTCGAATCGGACCCATTTTCATCCCACGACCAGGAAAATTTCCCAAAGTAATCCGGTGAGTCCAGGCTCCAGGAATCACAGGAAGAATCTCCTCCCGTGAGCGTACCCACAATCCTGCCATGATTGTCAAACAAGGGCGATCCGGAAGAACCCCCTTCAGTGACCCCATGCCCGTTTGGTGTCGCAATCCAGTATACCCGCCAATGACAGGGGTTGGGATTTCCAGGGTAATTATCTGTGATCAATGGCTGGTCATAGGTGGAAATTTTTTTCAGATCTCCTCCAGGATGATGGATACATACTCCCGACGGGCTTGTTGTGTCTTTCCGGTTCCATCCATTGAAATAAACTTTGAAAGTATCAGGGATATTCTGGTTCAGCAGAACAAGGCAGAAGTCTGAGCCGGTATCGCCCCCATTCCCTCCATGTGCCTTGAGGGTAGCGCCGGTCATCGTATGTGAATAGGGAGGATAAGGAGGAACCGGATATACGCATGTGGGCGACTCAAAACCGAAATAAAAGAGCCATTGCTGAAGATCATCAGCAGTGGCTCCTGAAAGGCAATGATCTGCCGTAAGAACATAGGGAACATCATTGTTCCGGACATTGTTCACCAGGGAACCTGAACACCAGTAACCACTCCCGTTTTTCCTTATCTTGATTTGGGATACACCTTTAACTTCGTTTTGCCAGGAATCGCCTTCCGGACATTTTACATTCACCTCGCAGGTACCTACCGGATTTTCAGCATTCCTATAGTAATCAAGAAAACCAACCCCGCGGTATGCATAGTCAATGCTATACATATGGATCAAAGGGGCAATCCCGATACCGGAAGGTTGATAGTATTCCAGGATAAACCGTTCACCAGCTATCAGTTCAGTGGCAAAATAGCCATGAGATACGTTGTTCCTTGACGTAAAAGCGCCGATCACCTGTGTTTTAGAGGGGTCATAAAGAAATATCTTTCCCCCTTCGGGTAAAACGAATTTATCAAAATAGGCAGAAAGTGCACGAGCGCCGGGAACCGTAACAGAGACCCTCCATATACGCCCTCCATCCGGAGCCTGTTCCCATTTCCCGGAATTTTCAGGACTGATATCAACAGGAAGAATCACAGCAAAACGATAGGGAGAGGGAAACCTCTCATCCTCATTCCGGATCACATCCATATCCGGACTGTTCACACTGATGACATTACGGTCATCCGACGGCAAGGAATATATGGTACTCGCAGGAACCCCGCCTGAACTCAGTTGCCCTAATGTGATGCGGGACGGCATAATTGCAAGAAAGACCAAAATGATGACTGAAAGATAGCTCGCTTTTTTCAAAATTTCATCGTTAAGATTTGTATCGTTTTTTTATTTCCTGTAACTGATTATTTCTTATTCATTATCTCAGGTTTAATTAACCACCGCAATTTTCTTAACGATCCTGCCTTCTCCCGAATTAATCATGAGATAATATATGCCTGAAGAAAGTCCGGAGAGCGGGACGCTGAAAATTTCACCGGTTTTGCGATTCAAGGGAAACACCTTCAATATGGTTCCTGTTTCATTCAGCAGTGTCATGTTGGTTACATACATTTCCGTCTTGCCGAAATTCACAAAAACATGATCACTTGCAGGATTAGGATAAAGTGTTACGTCGGTTTTATTGGATGTTTCATCTATACTCAGTGCAGACCCAATCTCAATATCATCGATCATAAAAATAAACTGGTCGTTGGATACACAATTGATCCCGATATAAACGTCCTGGCCGGAATAGGCAGATAGCGGAAAACTTTGTTTGGTCCATACAGCAGGAGCGTCTATGGGAGAGCTGTTCAGAAGGACAAAGTCAGCCGGGTCATTGCCGGTTGTGGAAACACCCACATTATACTTCTCAAGACCGTAATAGGTATTATATGTCTGTACCCAAAAACGGATGCTGGCATCGTCGCCCATGGTCATCCTGGGCGTGATCAGCCATTTGTTATTTGGATATTGGGGTGAAGAGAAACAGGCGCCAAACTTGAACCCTGAATGTGGTTCCATATATTTCGGAGGAGGCACTGCCTGTGACGGATTGAAACAGATAAAGGCCATCGGGACACCGCTGTTTGGAAAACTGACGGAATCGATACCATAGGTGGCACCACCATTAATATCATATACTGTCCAGGGATCAAAATTCAGCGTAAAATCCGCCAGGCTTTCAAAATCCAACGACATATAGGAAGGGAACCCGGTAACGGTGATGTACCCTACCTTGGTTAACGAATCTGTTCCGCTTCCATCGCTGATCTTAAGGGTGACATTATAGATTCCCGGAATGTCATATCGTATGTTTGCAGGATTCTGTTGATCTGCACTGGAAGGAAATCCACCCGGGAACGACCAGGTCCACGTGGTTGGATTCCCAGCAGATTCATCCGTAAAATTCACCTTCTCCCCCGCCCGGACCGTGGTTTTGCTCGCAATGAAATCAGCCGACAAAGAGGAAGAGGAACTGGTCTTTACCTCAAGGTCATCGATCATGAAAATGAATGCATTGTTGGAAACGCATTGTATGGCCACATATACCTTCTGATTGTTATAGGCAGAAAGCGAATAGGTTTTCTTTGTCCATTTCAACGGGGCTGTTACCGGCGATGAACCCGAGATGAGGGTAAAACTGGAAGGGTTATTGTCGGTGGTAGAAACCAGGACATTGAATTTTTCCAACCCATATTGATCGGTATACGATCGCTCCCAGAAGGAAAACTGCCCATTGGTGTCCAGTTGGATCTGCGGCGAAATGAACCAATCGTTCTTCGGCAGGTTGAGGCCTGCAAAGGAGGCGCCAAACCTGCTGCCGGAATGGGGCTGAAGCGCTGTGTCCGATGCCATGGAAGGGCTGACCAGAGCAGGATTGAAAGCAATGAAAGCCATCGGGGAACCGTTGTTCGGGAATGTATGATTCTGAATCCCATAGGTACTGTCGCCATCCACATCCCTCACAATCCAGGGGCTGAAGGTGAGGGAAAAATCGGAGACTGAATCAAAATCCATGGTCAATGTGCTTGCAGGCAATGAAGGAGCAAGATTGAAAATTGCGCCCTGGGCAAAAGAATAATTGTGAATGCCGGGCGTCAGGTCGTTGAGATAAAAGTAACCGTCGTCAGTTCCACCTGCCCCCCAGTTAAAATGAAAGAAATCTGTACCCGAGTAACCGTCGCATATAAAAAACTTTTCTTCCGAACCGCCGTTATTCCCGTAATACAGCAATGGCCTGCCTGCATCCAGTTCTGCCTTGAGCATGGCCACCCATTGATCTGAAGGATAATCGGCTTTCCATTTCCAGACGGCAGACAGACTATACCCAAAATAGTTTCGGAAAGCAGTATCAATCAGAGAAGAAACAGAAGTTGAGCTGTCTGGTCCATAATTCATCTCCTGTCCGACACCGCAATGATAAATCAGTGTGGAAACTGCATCATTCGAAGCGGTCAGGGTTTGCGGCATGTTCAGCCAATCGTAGGTGGTGGCGCTGAAGTTTACATATAGGGTTCCATATTCCGGCAGCGTATAGGTGTGGGAATTGAATCCATGAGGCGGGTAATTGTAATATTTCATGATCTGTGCCATGGCAACAGCCCCGCTGCCGGCATAAGTATGAAAACAGGGTGCTGAGGATGAAACATCGGGAGGACACTTCTCATTGTAGTAACATCCCTGATCCCAGGTAACAGTGATCATCGGGGTAATCTGTTTCGCCTGATCCGGTCCGGCCACCTTGGCAATAGCTACCTGGCCGATAAAAAGAAATAACAGGAAAGAGTTCAAGCTATTTTTCATACTCATGGAAGAAGAAATAAAAATATTTTCCACAAAGATAACTATTACAGGAAAAAAGAAACCCGTCCGGGTAAATTTAGCAAATTATATTACTTTTGAAACGCCATTTTGTGACTTTGTGACTTTATGACTCTGTGACTTTTTCACCCATTCACTTTTTTGTAAACAACTAACGTACACGACGCTTATGACACAAATCCTTGTCTTAAAGAAAGAACCGCCTGCACTGCTTCGCTGGATCGTGCTCATCTTCATCAGCCTTGCCATGTTTGGCAATTACTATATTTATGATAGCATCAGCCCGCTTGCTCTTGCCTTAAAAACGCAACTGAAATTCAGCGATAGTGACCTGGGATTGTTGCAAGGGATTTATAGTTTTCCGAATATCATTATGGTGCTGATCGGGGGATTGATTATCGACCGCATCGGAACAAAGAAAGCCTCACTGATCTTTGCTTTCTTCGTGTTCTTAGGTGCCTTTATCACGGTTTTAAAAGGAAACATTATCCTTATGGCTACCGGGAGGCTGATCTTCGGACTTGGAGCAGAATCCATGATCGTTGCAATCACAACTGTTATTGCACAATGGTTCAAGGGGAAAAAGCTCTCCTTTGCCTTTGGACTGAACCTTACAGTCGCCAGACTGGGATCTTTTCTTGCCCTGAACTCGGGAACGTGGGGTAAAAGTCTGTATACCCACTGGCAGAATCCCTTATGGGTCTCCGTTGGCGCCGGCGCGATCAGTGTGATAACCCTGGTGATCTACTATTTTATCGATTCTTATGCAAAGAATAATTACAACCTCGGAAAACAGGGAGAACAGGACAAAGTGATCCTATCTGATGTTTTCGCATTTGTAAAACAGCGATTTATCATCTGCCTGTCGTTGTTGCTTTTGACCTTTATACTGATCAACTTTATTATGACGACGAAGATCGAAGTGATGCTTCAGATCGTCCTTTACGTCCTGATCGTGGTATTCTCCTTTCTTAATTTCCGGGCTTTCAGTAAATCTTATTGGTTCATCGTCATGCTTTGCATCACTTTTTATTCGGCGATGTTCCCGTTCCAGACCTTTGCTATTAAATTTTTTCAGGAAGCGCACCATGTCACACCTGAATATGCCGGTTTCCTTTCCAGTTTGCTAACGCTGGCCGCGATGATATTCACCCCTTTGTTCGGGTTGCTTTCCGACTTCATTGGAAAACGATCTCTGCTGATGATGTTTGGCTCGCTTCTAATCATCCCGGTTTACCTGTTAATGGGTTATACGAATATCAACCTGATTATCCCGATGTCGATTATGGGCATTGCTTTCTCATTGGTTCCGGCCATCATGTGGCCTTCCGTTTCACTGGTAACACCTTCATCTAAGCTCGGAACCGCTTACGGATTGATGACCATGATCCAGAATATCGGGTTGTTCGGGTTCAACATCGCGATAGGCTGGGCAAACGATTTTTCCAAAGCCTCTTCTGTCCATCCGGAAGGATACCACCTCGGGATGTGGATCTTCAGCACTCTAGGATTCTTTGGCCTGATTTTCGCCTTTTTTCTTCGCAGGAATGAGATGGGAGCTAATAAATTCGGACTTGAATATGGCACACATTACAATAAAAGGCCAGATTAATCAGTACTTTAATTTGTGAATAATTTCTATTTCATTGGTCAGATTGAATATCCATTATTCTCATATTTGTTCTGAATAAACAGTATATGGATGGATGTTTCATTGTTACCTACCGTTAATTTTACTGTATTATGAAGATATTGATCGTTGCAGCAACGAGATTTGAAGTTCGCTTATTAGCCGATAAGTTTGCTTATGTTCAGAAAGAAGATGATAGTCTGGCGCATTACCAGTTCCGTAACGATAAGGTAGATATCCTCATCACGGGGATAGGGATGGCCCCAACTGCTTTTTATCTGGGAAAGCAACTGCCCGGATCCAATTATGATGTGGCGTTCAATGCAGGGATCTGCGGTTCATATTCCGATTCGCTCCCGGTCGGAAGAGTAGTGAATGTGACCGAAGAAAGTTTTTGTGAACTCGGGGCAGAAAACGAGGATCAGTTTATTTCCCTGTTCGAGCTGGGACTGATGAATCCGGATGATCCACCTTTCCGGTCAGGGAAGCTGCTCAACAATACAACCCCGAAAGGTTCTGTATTACGGCGGCTCGACAGAATACGGGGAATCACTGCCAGCACCATTCATGGACACCCTGAAACGATCCGTAAGATCCGGGAACAATTCAACCCCGATGTTGAAAGCATGGAAGGTGCCGCATTTTTTTATGCCTGCCTTACTTCCGGCGTTCCCTTCCACCAGATCCGATGCATTTCGAATTTAGTGGAAGAACGCGACAGGTCAAAGTGGGACATTCCCCTGGCACTTGCGAACCTTAATAAAACATTGTTTGATATTATAAAAGAGCAAACGAGCAAGTAAGTTGGCGGACAAGCGGACAAGCGGACAAGCGGACAAGTTAAATGGCGAAATGGCGAAATGGCGAATAGCGAAAAGCGAAGTAGCGAAATTTTCTTTTGTTAATAATTACTTTATGAACTTTATAAACTTTATAAACTTTATAAACTTTGCAAATGTCGATGCCTGAAATATGTTGACCGAAAAAAAGGTTAACAACATGGCAAAAGTAAGTTTTTTTGATCAGGAGAATAAACCTCAGTATCAAAGGTATTTCAGTGATAGTTTTAAAA
>JBEKST010000140.1:0-7771 GCA_049516815.1 Bacteroidales bacterium
GTCAGGTCCATCATCGAGTGGTAATCGCCATAGGCCTGGTAAAGCTCCAGCATGGTGAACTCGGGGTTGTGGCGGGCGTCGATGCCTTCGTTGCGATAGACGCGGCCCAACTCGTAAACACGTTCCATGCCCCCGACCAAGAGCCGCTTCAGGTGCAACTCCAGGGCGATGCGCACGAACAGATCGATATCCAGGGCGTTGTGGTGGGTGACGAACGGCCGGGCCGCCGCCCCGCCGGCAATGGCGTGCAGCGTGGGCCCCTCCACTTCCACAAAACCCTCGCCCGAAAGCGTGCTGCGGATCGACTGCACGATCTTCGTCCGCCGCAGGAAACGTTCCAGCACGCCCTCGCTGTAGACCAGGTCGACGTACCGCATCCGTTGCCGCAACTCGGGATCGCTGAGCCCCTTATGTTTGGCGGGCGGGGTCTCGATCGACTTGGTGAGGAAGTGTACGTCGGAGACGAAAATCGTGAGCTCACCCGTCTTGGTGCGGCTCAGTTCGCCATCGACGCCGATTATGTCGCCCAGGTCGAAACACAGGGCTTGTTCCCAGTTCCGCTCGCCCACCTGGTTCTTGCCCAGCATCAACTGGATCTTGCCGGTCCAGTCGCGGATGTCGATGAAGATCAGCTTGCCGGCGCGGCGCTGCAAGACGATGCGGCCGGCGGCCCGGACCTTCGGCCCGTGCTGCCTGGCTGGCTGGCCCTCGGCCACCGCTGGCTCGACGACGATTTCGTTCTCCCGACTGCGGATCTGGCCGATCGGCAGATGGCCGTCGAAGCGCTGTCCCCAGGGATCGACGCCCATTTCCTTCAGCTTGCGCAGCTTCTCGCGCCGCGCAGCTTCCAAGGCCGCTCCGCCAGCCAATTCCTCTTGATTCGCGTCGGTCATTGGTCCAGGTGAGGTGCTCGTTTCGTTCATGATCCGCAGATTTCCGCAGAGAAAAATTCACCATGGCACAACGGCATCACTGCACCACTTCACCACTAATTCATAGCATTTTGTTAACTATATTTAGGGATTTTTCCTGATTGCTTTAAATTTACATCTACTTTTGATCTCTTAATTTTTACAGAAACTGAATTCATGCGGTATTTCAAACTGACCGTCATCATTCTCATCATTATCATCCTGATTACAGGCCTTGGATACCTCTCCTGGGTGCTTTATCAGAAACTTCCGGGACAAAACGAGTCTCCGCTGAAAGCAATCTCAGAGAATACCGCCCTGATCATACAGGTAAACCGGCCTTCTGAACTTTCGCAGGATCTTATAAGCAAGAACCTTCTCTGGAAAGAATTAACTGTAATTCCTTACTTTTCTTCAATAAAAAATGATATCCGGAAAATTGATTCCCTCTTGAAGACCAACAATGAACTCTTCCAGGTAACAAAAAAATACCCCTTGTATCTGGCCATGACAATGGTGACCCGGTCGTCTTATGGATTCCTTTTCCTTAGCTCAATCCCCGGAAAAAATGGGGAAGACCTTATTACAGGGTTTCTGGAAGACAATTTCAAGGGGAAGATCAGCATTCTAAAAAACCAATACGGTTCTTCAACCCTGGTACGAGTGATCCTGAAAGGTACCCGCGAACCTTTCTATTTCGCAGTAAGAAAGGGTGTTTTCATGGGAAGCTGCCATCCCGAACTGGTGACCAAAGCCATCGATCAGTTGTACCTTAATATTCCGTCATTGGCCGGATCAGGCTTTCAAAAAGTAGAAACCACTACCGGAAAGAAAGTAGATGCGAACATCTATATCAATTACAGCCTGATCCGGCCTTTCATCTCAAACCTGCTCCAGCCCGACCAGCAAAATGAAGCATATAAGGTAAGCTGGTTTGCCGAATGGAGTGGATTGGATGTCATTCTGAAAAAGGATGAGATGCTGATTAACGGGTTCACGACCATTGCAGATACCGGCTCCCAATACCTGGGAATCTTTTCAGGGCAGTCGCCCAAAAAAACCGGTATGATGGGCATTCTTCCTGATAATATATCCCGTTTCACCTGGCTGGGATTTAACAACATCGGCGATTTTTACCGGAACTTTCAATCTTTTGCCTCTAAAAATACAGGCTACTTCGACACTTACCAGGGATTTCAGGACTTTGAAACGCGGGAACAGGTTGTCGTGAAAGATTATATCCTGCCCTGGATGGGATCAGAACTTTGCATGGCAAAGGCGCTGAATAACCCTGAAACCATGCGGGAAGATCCTTACGCCATCGCAAAAGTCAACGACAAACAGCTTGCCGACAGCCTGCTCGCTGAACTTGGTAAATTGTTCCCAAAAAAGAAAGATTCTGTCTCTTATCACAATGTGTCAATCCGGTTTCTGCCTTTCCCTGAGCTGATTCCCGGACTCTTCGGAATGGCCTTCAGCGATGTGCATACTACCTGCTATGCCTTCCTGGGCGAGTACGTCATTTTCGGAAATGATCTGCTGGCCATGAAAGACTTTATCGATCATTATTCCTATGGGAAAGTCCTGGATAAGGACAAAACTTTCCAGGCTGTTAGTGAAAATATTTCTGACCAAACCAATGTATTTTACTATTTTAATACTTCACGGTCCCATCCGACACTCAGGACTACTTTCAGTGACGAATTGAATGCCCAGGTTGAACCTGTTTTTGACTCTCTGAAAAAATTTGAATCCATCGCCCTGCAGTTTACCTGCAAAGGGAATATTTTCTACACCAGCCTTTTTATTCACTACAATCCCGCCTCGGATACCCAGGGACCTCTTGAGTGGCAGGTAGCATTGGATACGCTTGTCACCGGTATGCCTCAATCTGTAAAGATCAGCAGGCATGGGCCAAAAGCTGTACTTGCCTTCGACATGGCCAATCATCTTTATCTGATTGATTCTGCCGGAAATATTTCGTGGAAAATAGCGGTATCCGGGAAGTTCCTGGGTTTACCTCAGGAGATTTATCTGAAAGGTGCCGATAGTTCCTTCTTCCTTTTTAATACAGATAGTCAATTGCACCTTATTCAATCCGATGGAAAATATATTGCAGGATACCCGGTAAAACTCCCTGCCAGGGCAATGGGAAGTCTCACACTCTCCGAAATGGGTAAAAATAAAGAGGTGCGGATCTTTATCCCCTTATCCGATAAAAAAGTCCATGCCTTTGGTATCGATGGGAAAACCATATTGAACTGGCCTAACCCGGGATTGAATGAAGGAATCGGCCAGCCGGTACAAGTCCTTCGTAGCGGGAACAAAGATTTTATCTTTATTACCGGTAAAAATGGACATCTGCTTGTTACCGACAGGAAAGGGAAACCCCTCATGAAATTGGGGAAGAATGTGAGAGTTTCCGTTAACAATAAATTTTATGTAAACAAAACCAACCGCAAAGGGCTCTTCCTCACGACAGACCCTACAGGAAAAGTTTTGTATTTCCAGGAAAGCGGAAGGACCTCGGAAGCAACCTTCAACATTTTCTCCAACAGCCATTTATTCCTGTATGAAGACCTCAACAACGATGGCTCCTGTGAATTCATTTTCTATGACCATAACAGGATCTATTTCTACAACCGGTTTTATAAGTTGATCTATAGTTATATTTTCCACAGAGACATCACGGTCGCTCCTTTTGTCATACAATTGCCCGGGGGTAAAAAAAGAATCGCCGCCGTTTCAGGTTCTGCAAACGAGATCTACCTTTTCGGCATCAACGGTCTGATCGATATCCTTCCGGGCATCAGGGGCAATACTCCATTTACAATCGGAAATCTTGGGAGCGATCCTGGATTTAAATTATTGATCGGGGCTGGGAAAAACCTCAAGAGTTATTCATTACCGCAGTAAAACCTTCTGGCCTTGATATACCGGTTGGCCGGTTTTCAACTTATTAATTTTATAAAGTTGGCTTAGCTGTATCCCATAGGACTGGGATATGGTGTACAGGGTTTCTCCGGGTTTTACGATATGTCGTGAAATGGCTCCTTTTCGTTTTTTGGGTTCAAGATAAACCATCTGGCCAGGGACCAGAGGCGCATCTTTCTTCATGTCATTGAACTTCCGGATCTTTCGTTCGGCTACATGAAATGCTTTTGCGACATTTTTTATATTATCATTTTTCCGGAAGATAATAAACTGAAGGCCATTGTTTAAATATACCATTCTCTTTCCGGGGCCTTCGGCAAACAGATCAAATTTTGCATTCAACCCAATTGCCCGGTTCGAATCCCTTGACTGTGCGACGGAATCATTGAAAACAAGAGAAAAATCTGCGACATCGAGTTGGTATAACTGGTAATCTTCGATCGTCTTGATAAGGTGGTAGGCATATTGCGGATTAGTCGCATATCCGCAAGTTTTAAGGCCATTTGCCCAGCCTTTGTAATCGGAAATTTCAAGATTGAAAAGAGATTTATAACGGTCATGCTGGGATAGGTAAATAGAATGATCCCTGAAAGATTCTTCAGGGTTACTGTATTTACGGAAACATTCGTTTTTAGTCTCATCATCCTGGGAAAAAGTCTCTCCATTCCAATCCTTATGGCATTTAATACCGAAATGATTGTTCGCTTCTGTGGATAACCGGCTTTTCCCGGCATTGGATTCATAAATTCCCTGGGCAAGGATGATACTCGCAGGAATACGGTATTCCATCATCTCCTTGATAGCAATTTCCCGGTAGGTTGCGATGTAAGATCTCACAGCCTCTTCAAATTCCTTATTCTGTGCAAAAGCGCTTCGGCCGGGAATAACAATAAAACACAAACAGGTTAGTATCCAGGTCAATACCCTGAACCTATGCAATACGTTAGTAAATTCTTCATTCTTCATTCTTCATTCTTCATTCTCTTGACCAGTTCCTTAAATCTCTTCCCCCTCATCTCAAAATTCCGGAATTCATCATAACTTGCAGCGGCCGGCGATAGCAGGCAAATGGAACCCTTCCTGGTAACGTTCACGACAACCTCGGGAAATTCATCAAAATGTAACAATAAGAACAAAGTTTGCCCGGGATTTTTTATATCCCTGATCTCATGTAGGATCCGCCTGCCGGCTTCACCGGTGAAGATCAGGTTTCTTACACAGGATGTTGACAGAAACTTTGCCAGCCCTGAATAATCGATCCCACGGTCAAACCCTCCGAGAATCAGAGTATCCACATTGCCAAGAGCTTTCACTGCTTCCATGCAGGCTTCCGGGACAGTAGCAATGGAATCGTTATAGAAATGAATTCCGTTATACTCACCAACATATTCAATCCGGTGCTCCAAACCACTGAACGAGGAAATCCCTTCTGTAATGATCTCATGGTCAATGCCAAGTTGTTTACACACACCCGCCGCTGCCATGATGTTCATAAGGTTGTGGTCACCTTTCAACTTAATTTTCCGGTTGAGGTCGAGGATATCTTCCGTTTGTCCTTTATCGGAATAAACAATCCGGCCGTTCTGCATATTGCAACCTTCTGACGATACAGTATGAAAGGAAAAAGTCAGAAAATGTCCGGGAAGATCCATCGTTGATATCAGCTGCCTGATCCTTTCATCATCGTTGTTGAAAAGGAAATAGTCACCCGGCAACTGGTATTTAGCAATGTTCATCTTTGTAACCTGGTAATCATGGAATGAACGGTACGCATCAAGATGTTCCTGGAAAAGGTTTAGCATCACTGCGATGTGAGGTGATCGTTTGATATATTCAAGTTGGTGCGAAGACAATTCAAAGACCAGGTTTGTCACAGGTCTGACTTCATCCACGACATCAAACGCCGGTCGGCCGATATTTCCTATCAGCAGCGATTCTTTCTCCGCCAGTTTCAGAATATGATGGATCAGTGTAGCGGTGGTACTTTTCCCTTTGGTTCCGGTAACTCCAATCACCTGGCGGGAAAACTGCCGGAGGAACAGATCCGTTTGTGAGGTGATCGATGATAAATCAAAACCGTATGAAATGTCTTTTAAAGAAATACCGGGTGATTTCATGATCCGGCCGAAGGCATTCAATCCTTCCAGGTAGCCTTCACCTAAATGGAAATCCACAAAATGATCCTCTTTCAGCAATTCATTTTCTCGAACCGATTCATCGACATCGGCAATTGTAAGTTGAAGTTCCGGCAAGACGCGCCGTATCAAGCGGTAACTTGATTGACCTTCCCTCCCAAAACCAAGGAGAAGGACATTCTTACCCTCCAGTTCTGTCCTGATCAGATCAAGCATAGATTTTCGACCTTAACAGTGTCTCGAATTTTTTCGGAAGGAAATTATTTTCATTAAAGGCATGAAGGAGGGTATTGGCATTAAAATTCCTGTACCGTGAATACATTTCTGAATCCTTATAAAGCTTAAGCAAGTCCGGTAACCCGGTTTCAGGAATCGTGTTCATTGTCATCTGAAGCGCGGCATTTACTTCATCCACAGTTCCGATACAATCAAAAGGTTTCGAGCGTGTCATACCGGAAAGCTGGCGGAGAAGAGGCCAGAGATCCGCATCCTTCAAAAGGTTCTTCCCGAAAACCGATTCCAGCTTTTCCTGGGGAACGAAGGGCGAAAGAATGATGTATGTAAAAAGGCATTTGGCGCAACTCCCGCACCAGGTATCGGTTTTACTTCCAACATTGCAGCTTTTAAAAACATCTAAATACTTCGGAAATCCTGAAAATAAAAGGGCTATCTGTAATTCATTCAAAGGCCGGAGGAAACTGAAATATTCGATATCAGGAGAGATGAAATGGTTCACATAGTACCTCAGGTCTTCCTCAAACTCCACCGATTTTGAATACTGGTGGTTAATCTTCGATCCTTTTACCGTCGATTCATTGGCACTCGACTCATTCGATAATGCGATGTATTTTTTCCCGGATAACCCTGATGCCAGGACAGATATAAATGCCAGCAATGCAGAAAAAGGCGTATGGCCATTCAGGAATCCTTTTGCATTCAGATCAAGGAGAACCGGGTCAATGGACCGGTGTACCTCTACGATCGAATCATAATAAAGCCCCATTTTCATTACTGTTCCCTTACTTGCATCCCTCGGGTTAAGGATCAGCGGGATGTTTCCGTTGTCGTTGCCAAGGATCTCAAGGGTGACCACCGAATCTTTGCCGCCCCCAACGGGAACGATTGCGGTATCCTCAAGTTGAAGGGAAAATGGCTTAAATTCGTGTCCCGGCTCACTTTCAATCTGAATAAAATCGTCAGGGTTCACCGATATTGCGTTCAGGTATAAAAATTCTCCCAGACCGTTATAATATAATTTTTCCCACCAGTTTACCTGCTCCTGTGAAAGCGAATGACCACGGATGATCAGTTTCGGTGGACAGGCAGCTTTCCAGTAACTGATAGATTCCACCATCCCGATCTGAAAAAGAATATTCTCAAGAAAGGATTCATTGATATTCCCGGGAATGAAAAAATCTTTTGCCGGAATCATCATCGTAGGATGAAAAACAAATTTATCTGAGAGGGAGAAATGGAACTGCACCCGTAATCCTTTATCCGAGTATTGATAATCATATCCATCAAAAGCCAAAAAAGGATATTCGGCCCGTAGTTTATTAAATTTTTCCCTGTTGTTGTTTTTTGGCATGAAATGATATTAATTTTGCGTTTGTGCGACGACAAAAGTACTAATTTACGACGAATAATGAAAAAGCTCATTATTAAACCACAACAAGGCATTATCCTGATTTCTGAGCCATCCTTGCGGGATTTTTACTTCCGGCAAGCCATCGTGTTGTTGGCAGAGCATAACGAAGAAGGTTCTTTCGGGATCATTATCAATAAACCCAT
>JBEKST010000141.1:0-7769 GCA_049516815.1 Bacteroidales bacterium
GGCCGCCGGTCCGGTGGTCGCGGCTTGAGACTTTTCCCGCGCGCGAGTGCGGCGGGATTTTGATTCGTAAAGAATAAAAACAGAACAAAAAGGAAAACATAAAATGACGACAGCCAACCAGGAACTCGAGACCAAAGTAAAAAACGTACTTGATCAGATCCGTCCGTATCTCCAGGCAGACGGGGGAGATGTTGAATTTATCGAAATGACCGGGGACAATGTTGTGAATATACGCTTACTCGGAATGTGCGGAAACTGCCCTTACAGCCAGATGACCCTGAAAAGCGGGATAGAATCAGCGGTTAAACGCGTACTGCCAGAGGTCAAGGCCGTTGAATCCATCATCGAATAAAGACATGCTTTTACGAGAGGTATTTCCCTACAATGGGCATCCTGCGGCCGGTTCCGAAGGCCTTGGTTGAAACCCTCAGGACAGGAGGCGTCTGGTAACGCTTGTATTCACTTGTGTTAACAAGTTTCAGCACCCATTTCACCATTTCTTTATCAAATCCTTCTTCTATCAATTCGCCTGGACCTTTTCTCAATTCGATATAATCATAAAGGATTTTATCAAGGATGGAATAATCGGGCAAAGAATCTGAATCTTTTTGTCCCGGTCTCAATTCAGCGGATGGTGGTTTATCGATGATATTTTGCGGGATGATCTGTTTCTTCCTATTGATCCAGGAAGCCAATTCATAAACCTGGGTCTTGTAAACATCCCCGAGTACCGAGATGCCGCCGCACATGTCGCCATACAGAGTTCCGTATCCAACGGCAGCTTCACTTTTGTTGGAAGTGTTGAGGAGGATGTACCCGAATTTATTGGATAATGCCATCAGTATAACCGCCCTGGCCCTGGCCTGCATATTTTCTTCCGCGAGATTGAACGGGAGATTCTTAAACCAGGGTTTCAGCAGATCTTCAAAGGCCGAATAAGCTTCATCAATTTCAATGATGTCGTGCTTTACATTAAGCCGGTCGGCAAGTTCAATTGCATCCTGCTTGCTGTGCTCTGATGAAAAACGGGAAGGAAGAAGGATTGCACGCACATTTTCACTGCCCAATGCCCGTGCAGCCAATACAAGCGTTACAGCCGAATCAATTCCCCCGGATAACCCGAGAATGGCCGTCTTCAATTCCATTTTCCCAAAATAATCACGGATACCCATGACCAAAGCATCATGGATCAGTTCTATTTTACTTAGCGTCTTAGGGTCTTCGCGGTAATCTTTCTTATCCTTATAAATGAAATCATTCAGGTTATACACCTGGAAATCTTCCTCAAAATACTTCATCACATCAAAGACATTTCCTTCCGGATCCACCACCATCGATCCCCCATCAAATAACAATTCCGTTTGTCCTCCAACATGGTTCAGGTAGAAGAAAGGAAGCTTATACTTCTTTGCATTTCTTACCAGGACATCTCTTCGCAGTTTTGGCTGGTCATAATGAAAGGGGGAAGCAGCAATATTGATGACCACATCGGGATTCAACCGGATCAGCTCATCCATCGGGTTTCGGACATACAGAGGATCATCCGCTATGTTCCAAAGGTCCTCGCATATGGTCACCGCAAATTTGTATTTTTTATATTCAACAACGGCATAAGGCAGACGGTTGGGTTCAAAATAGCGATACTCGTCGAAAACATCATAATTAGGAAGAAGGGTTTTGTGAAAGACCGCCTGTATCTTCCTGTCTGCAAGAAAATAAGCGGAATTATATAACGGTTTCCCTTTGTCGGATGGATTTACGGAGGGAGCACCTATGATGACCGCAATATCCTTACACTCCTGTGCTATTGAAAGAATCCCGCCATGGCATTTGGAAATAAAATCATCAAATTCAAGAAAATCACGTGGAGGATAACCACAAACTGCCAGTTCGGAAAATATTACTACATCTGCGGGAAGGCTCTTTGCCTTGTAAATATAGGATTTGATCTTCGAGATATTATTCTCAAAATTGCCGATATGGTAATTCAATTGTGCTAATGCGATGCGCATAAAATTCTTCCGGTCACTTCATTAAAACAAAACGCCGATATTCAGTTCAGCATAATTCAGACTGCTTCGGTTCCACAGACTAAGTTCCTTTGTGTTATGCCCCTGTAAGACATTGTTCAGGCTGTTGCTATATGAAAGTCCCACTATCAACGAAACAGATTCATCAATCTTGTATTCAGTACCCAAACCCACAAGAATTGCTTCACGGATAAAACTCACTTCACTTGTGGTAAGATTCGTGTTATCCGTGATCGTTCCGTGAGTCTGGGTCATAAAATTATCTTTCACTTTGGTGCGGAGGTTAAATCCTGTGCCGAACCCGATCTGCCCGAAGAAACTGAAATTACCGTATTCCTTCGTCTTCATCTTCACCATTAACGGAATTTCGAGGTAACGAAAATTATATTTCCTGTTCATGGTACCGGTATCGGGTGATTTTGCATATGGGAACAGCAGGTTGCCGCCCAGGAATGAGAAATTGAAACCAGTGGAAATAGCATATTGTTCTGTAAAATGGAATTCACTGATAAACCCAAAAGAGATGCCTGCTGTAACACCATTGTAGGTATAGTTTTTTTCATTCGGGTTCATCCATGAAATGCTCGGGGCGATCTTTAACCCCAGCCGCACCGGTGAATTCTGTGAAAAACCTGACTCTGTAAAAAAAAGAATCAGGAAAATGGCCAGTAACCGTATTGTTATTTTTGTCATAGGTCAGGAATTTATTATCATTTCTGAGGGTTGCTTTTTAACAAAAATACATCATTCATAGCAGAATCAGGATAATCCTCACAGGATTTTATCCAAAAGTAATTAACGGAGATCAAAGATCGGAGATCAGCGCTCTGAACTCGGAAATCGGATGCTGCCTGCCTGCCGGCAAGCAGGGGGTTGGGGGTGGGGGGATTGAAATCATAAAATTCAGAATTCAGAATGCTGAGTGCAGAATGCAGGAATAATTAAAACTAATGTAAACCAGGTGCCTGATGTGGTGAAATAATTCGTTTATTAAACCAGGTCGGTGTCAAATCATTCAAGGTGGCAGGTTTGGCAAATGTCATTATTCATACTATTTTCGGGATTTTTGCGTTAAAAATGAAAAACATTCCCACGTGAAACTTTACCGATTTACCTTTTTGTTATTCATTATAATTGTTACTATTGACGGATGCAATTGGCACAAAAACCGCTTACAGGTTGATGTTTCCGGTGTCAAGGTGGCCAATGTCAAGATACACCGCTACGATTTGGACCTGTTCAAGGTCCCGGTAACAGATCTTAAAGCCGGGCTTGAACGGATTCAGCATGCTTATTATTTTTTCCTGGGAACAGACCTGAATGATGCGAAGAAACTCGATGAAATGAAAGCCTATCTGGAGAATCCCAGGAATATTGATTTTCAGAAAGCTTGCGAAAACCGGTACAAAGATCTTTCAAAGGTCGAAAGAGACCTTACAGAAGCCTTCCGTCATTGGAAGTTCTATTTTTCTGATGCAAAGATACCCAGGGTTTATTCGTATATCTCCGGTGGTGATTATACCAATCCCGTTCAACTTGCCGACAGTGTTCTGATCATTGCACTGGATACCTATCTCGGCAAGGATTTTAAACCCTATTTTGCCGATGGACTTTCGATCTATAAAGCCGAAAGGATGACAGAAGAGCATATCGTTCCCGATTGTGCAAGGGAGATTGTAAATGCCACTTACCCGGAGACAACTGCTCCCAATACCTTGCTGGGAGGAATAGTTGAAGCCGGAAAACGAAAATACCTTGTGGATGCGCTGATTCCTGATGTACCTGGGTACCTTAAAATGGATTATACAAAAGATCAATATAGTTGGGCCATAAAGAACGAAACGCATGTCTGGGCAGCACTGGTTGAGAACCGCCTGCTTTATTCTTCAGATGGCCAGTATTTCCGGATGTTTCTCGCCGACGGACCCTATACCATGGAATTCTCCAAAGATTCCCCTCCGCGGCTGGGCGAATGGATCGGATTACAAATCATCCGTTCCTATATGCAAAAAAATCCGGAGGTGACACTGGCGATGATGATGCAGGAAACGGATGCACAAAACATCCTCACCTTATCAGGATACAAGCCTGAAAAATAAATTCCTAGGTAGACTTTTTTGAGCGTTGTTAAAAAAAAGTTTTTCAAAACGTATTACCTTTTCGTTTTTACCGGATTAAGGAAATAGATTACTCAACCTTATCCGGTTTTATGTTAGTCAGGACATTTGGAAGCGCCTTATACGGAATCCACGCCATCACGATCACAATTGAGGTTTGCATCGACCAGGGGATCAATTTTTTCATGGTCGGGTTGCCAGATAATGCGGTGAAAGAAAGCCATCAGCGGATTGATTCCGCCCTCCGGAACACGGGCTACAAGATCCCCGGGAAGAAGATCGTCATTAATATGGCGCCGGCAGATATCCGCAAGGAAGGCTCATCGTATGATCTAACCATTGCCGTGGCAATCCTTGCTGCGGATAAGATCGTAAAGATGGAGAAACTGGAATCGTTCATGATCCTCGGGGAACTGTCTCTGGATGGCAGCCTCCAGCCGATGAAAGGAGCACTTCCCATCGCGATTGAGGCTGACCGGAAAGGATTTAAAGGGATCATTCTTCCATTGCAGAATGCCAAAGAGGCTGCCATCGTAGGAAAACTGGAAGTTTATGGCGTGGAAAATATCCGACAGGTCATCGATTTTCTCAATGATACCGGGAAACTGGAACGGGTGATTGTCGACACCCGCGAGGAATTTTATTCGAAGCTGAATGATTATGAATATGATTTTGCAGATGTCAGGGGGCAGGAGAATATCAAAAGAGCGTTGGAAATTGCGGCAGCAGGGGGACACAACGTCATTTTGATTGGGCCGCCGGGGGCTGGGAAGACAATGTTGGCAAAGAGGCTGCCTTCGATCCTGCCACCCCTGAATTTGCAGGAAGCACTTGAAACCACCAAGATTCATTCGGTAGCAGGCAAAATGTCGCACAACCATTCGCTGGTATCCATTAGACCATTCCGGTCGCCGCACCATACCATCAGTGATGTGGCCTTAGTGGGGGGAGGAGGAATACCTCAACCGGGAGAGATCTCTATGGCCCATAACGGGGTTTTATTCCTTGATGAACTTCCTGAATTTAAAAGAACAGTGCTGGAAGTTTTACGTCAGCCATTAGAAGACCGGGTAATAACAATCTCCCGGGCGAAATTCTCGGTTGATTACCCGGCAAGTTTCATGCTCATTGCTGCCATGAACCCTTGTCCATGCGGTTATTATAACCATCCGAAGATCGAATGCAAATGCGGGGCAGGAAATGTTCAGAAGTACCTGAGCAAAATTTCCGGACCCCTCTTCGATCGGATCGATATTCATGTGGAGGTAGTACCGGTGCCGTTTCGTGAACTAAGCGATGCACGTCCTTCTGAGAAGAGCGAAATTGTACGTGCAAGGGTTATCGAGGCAAGGCAGATCCAGGAGAAAAGATTTAAAGGACAACCCGGCATCTATTGCAATGCGCAAATGTCGGTAAAAATTTTACGGAAGGTTTGCCAACTTGATGATGCCTCAAATCTCATGCTGAAAAATGCAATGGAAAAACTCGGCCTTTCTGCCCGTGCATTCGACCGTATCTTGAAGGTTTCAAGGACAATCGCAGACATTGATAAGCAACCCGACATCCGGGCTGAACATCTTGCAGAAGCGATACAATACCGGTCTCTTGATAGAGATAACTGGGGGAAGTAGGTGTGGGTTTGGGTGTGGGTTTGAGTGTGGTGTGTGGGTGAGAGGATTTGGGTGTGGGAAAAATTAATGGATAAAAATATCCAACATTACAAAAACAGCAAATACCACACTCCCCATACCGTTCAGGGTTGCAAAGGCAATGTTAACCCTGGAAAGATCAGATGGTTTTACTATCAGGTGTTCATAGATCAGGATGGTACTGAAAATTGCAGCGCCGATCCAGTAAAAGCCATGGAAATTTCCCAGCCATCCTGCAAAGACAGTTAGTACGATGGCAAAAAAATGGAATAAAGCCGATACCGTCAGCGCATTCCGGTCACCGAAGGATTCGGGAATGGATCTTAACTTTTCGGTTTTATCAAATTCAATATCCTGTAAAGCATAAATGATATCAAATCCAGCTACCCAGAAAATAACGATCACGGAATAAATAACGGGCAACACAGCAAAATAGCCTGTCACGGCAAGGTAAGCTCCTATGGGCGCCAGGGAAAGTCCAAGCCCAAGGATGACATGGGATAAAAACGTAAACCGTTTGGTGAAACTATACCCCAACACAACCATCAATGCAACGGGCGCTAGGAAGAAACAGAGGAGATTAATCAGATAAGCTGTGGCTATGAATAAGCTTGCATTCAGCAGGACAAAGAGCAATGCCGAACCCGGCCGGATGATCTTTTTCGGGATTTCCCTCAGCGCGGTGCGGGGATTTTTCCGGTCAATCTCCCGGTCCACGAAACGGTTAAATCCCATGGCAGCATTCCGTGCGAAAAATACACACACAAGTACCAGGATCAGTAACCGTATGTAATGTGGATCACCTGTCTCATGAATGGCCAGGCTGAACCCGATCAGGGCAAAGGGAAGAGAAAACACAGTATGGCTTATCTTGACAAGCGAAAAATAATCTGAGACTTTTGAATCCTTATGAAAAATCATCCGCTGCTGTTGAATGACAAAAGTACAAATTTTAGCAAAAGCCTGTTTTTCTATATTTCCCGGCTATATCTTTTTTTTGAATTGCTGATCTGGTTTGATTTAAGATTGGACGCCTGCCTGCCGCAGGCAGGATTTTGGATTGACGATTGAATTGTGAGATTGACGATCTACGATTTAACTGGATGAATCGTAAATCAACAAATCGTAAAATTCATACTGCAATCGTCAATCGTTCAATCGTAAATGTAATTAAACATATAATTCCCCTTGACCAGATTTCATAAGCCTAAATCACCTAATTTTGTGCGATTTTTTAAAAAAGATGTCAAAACAATCAGAAACGGCATTACGGTTTTTACGCCACCGGATTAAAGCAAAATCGAAGTTTGACCTTCATTCTCCTTTTGTTTACCAGATCTATACCGAGATCCTGAACGATAAATCCGGGTACGATGAATTCCGGTCCATTGAAAAACTGCGGACACATCTCTTAAAGGATCAGGGGTACATAAAAATGTCTGACCTGGGTACCGGCGCCGGTGACATTCCATGGTGCCATCGTATTGTTCCTGTGAAAAAGGTCGTAAAAAGATCCTGCGTTAAACCCATTTATGGCCAGCTTCTCTTCCGCATGGCAAGGCATTTTCGGCCTGCAGTCATGGTTGAATTAGGAACATCACTCGGGATCAGCACAATCTACCTGGCAATGGGAAACCCGCAAGGACAGATCACAACCATTGAAGGATGCCATGAAACGGCAGCCGTTGCCTGGAAGAACTTCGAATTATTAGGCCTGTCAAATGTACGCCAGCTTACAGGTTCTTTTGAAGACATTCTGCCAGGCTTGCTTCAGAAACTTGGGAAAGTGGACCTGGTCTTTATCGATGGAAATCACCGGAAAAAGCCTTTCTTACAATATTTTTATCAATGTTTACAACACATCCACGATGATTCCGTTCTTATTCTTGACGATATTCACTGGTCGGGGGAGATGGAAGAAGCCTGGAAAGCCGGTGCCAGATACCACCTGGGGCGGGCGCGAAGGGCGAGAT
>JBEKST010000142.1:0-7760 GCA_049516815.1 Bacteroidales bacterium
GCCTTCTTCAGATAGCCATCATCCGGAACAAAAACGCCTGCTTCTCCCTGGATTGGTTCTACAAGAAATCCGGCAACGTTTGGATTTTCCAACGCTTTTTCCAGCGCTTTCAAGTCATTGTAAGGAATAATGATAAAACCCGGCGTAAAGGGACCGAAGTCGTTCCTGGCCTGGGGATCGGTCGACATGGAAATAACAGAAATAGTACGGCCATGAAAGTTGTTTTCGCAACAGATGATCTTCGCCTGGTTTTCCGGAACGCCTTTTACTTTGTAAGCCCATTTACGGGTCAGCTTCAGCGCCGTTTCATCGCCTTCGGCGCCTGTATTCATTGGAAGAACCCGCTGGTAGCCAAAATATTCCGTGACAAACTTCTCATAAACACCGAGCATATTGTTATAGAAGGCACGTGAGGTCAGTTCCAGGGTACTTGCCTGGTCGATCATCGCCCGGATGATCTTCGGGTGACAGTGGCCCTGGTTAACAGCTGAATAAGCGGATAAGAAATCAAAATATTTCTTGCCTTCCACATCCCACATAAAGACTCCCTGCCCTTTGGCAAGTACAACCGGCAATGGATGATAATTGTGCGCACCGTACCTGTCTTCCAGGTCTGTTGCCATTTGAGAGGTTTTAATTTCGTTCATAAAAATCCCTGATCATTTTATTTTGTAACAACGAAAGTTCCCGAGTTTAGTAGTTTTGTGTTTTCGGTTAATTTATAATAATACATCCCGGTACTGAGATCACTCACGTCTATTTGACTTGTGTTTCCATTCAAAGAAAGCTGCCGGATCAGTTTTGCCTGGGCATCATAAATTTCAAAATACCCGTTTTCAATTTCGCTTCCGAGTTCAATTTTCAGGAAACGCGTGGCAGGGTTCGGTGAAAGTTTCACTTTCACGGAAGGCATGAGCAGGAGAGGAAATCCGCTTACACCGGTAAGATTAACATCATCAAAGAGTGCCCTGCTACCTACCTGACCTACGCTTCCGAACATATTTGCCGCATTAAAACCCCCACATGATAACAGAAGAATGGTAAGGGAATCGGGTATTGTAGAAGGATCACGGTATGTAACCTCAGTATCAAATTTAGTCCAGGTATCTATTGTTCCATGAAATGCCAGACGGTTATAGGCAAGAGTGTCGCGCTTGTGTAATGATGAATTCCATTTTGAAAGCAGAATGACGGCTGCGGATGAATCACCACTAATGGGATATGATTTGTACCAGCCTGAAAATCTTGTTGGAGTTGTACTTCCATAAGGATAGCGCATCCCGAGAATGGCTTTCTGTGCGGGCATGTTGACTTTGAGGGTTCCGATAACTCCAGGAATAATAATAGGATAGCCCAAATCAATATGTCCGGTAATAAGGCCGACTGAATATGCTCCGCTATGAGCAGTATCACAAGGGTAAGCAGTGATCCCTGACGGGGTCGGGACCGTGTTCAGTGTGTCCAGTGTCGAGAAAATACTGCTGTCTGGATCATAATAGTGGCCTTTCGTATTATATTTCCAGTGTTCGAAATCGCCCCCGCGAACATTTTGTTGTCCGTAACCATAAGCAAACATGCATAAGACGAGTACTGCAAGTGTGAGAATTTTTTTCATAATGAATTTTTTTGTTTAAATAGTTGATTCGATTAGATATGTAAAAGAACTTGTAATGAAGTTGTTCTTGGAGCTTCAATGGTGATGGGTCTCAGAGAGTATTCTGTATTGAAAAAATTATTTACCAGGAGAGAAAACTTGAAATCCCTGATGACGTAACTTACCCGGGCATCCACGATAAAATTTCCGTTATTGTTCTGCTCCCTGTATTCCTTGATTCCCGAATGCATAACCTTGGGTTGATCAAGCGAGTAAAGGAATATATCAATGTTTTTCATATACCCATAATATTTGCCGGAAAATCCAATGGCAAACCGTTTCCTGAAGGTAAGTTGGAGGTCGGATTTGAAAAGGCTTTGGATACGGTATTTGAGGATATTCCCGCTTGTGTTAGTGGACGTATTAGCATAAGTATAGTTTCGGATTTGCCCGGTTGCGGCTTCCTTATGAGTATAGTAAACCTCATCGGGATGCAGCGCCATGGGCACGGAATAGGTATAACCAAGAAGCAATGACATCTCCAGGTTCCGGACGATTCTTCCTTCCCCTCCCAATGTTGCATCCACGCCATAAATTTTAGCAGGGCCTGTATTAAGAAACCTAAACCCCATATTCTTGGAGAAGAGTTTAGAATTTCCCCAGAACCCGAAATTGAATTCGATGTAATTCTTATAATTTTCAAGGAACCCGCAAATATCTGCCACCCCGGCAAATTTTCCCACTTTGAATAATTGTTTTGCACCGACCTCATAAGAAAGGCAGGTTTCGGATTTAAGATCAGGATTCGGATAGAAGCCAAATCCCCCGGAATTTGTTGTTATGTAACGTTCGCCGATCGTGGGCGCCCGGTATCCTTGTCCAACGGAAGCCCTGAAAAACGTGGCTTTGCCAACCTGAATATTCAGCCCACCCCTGAAAATGGGTCTGTTTTCTATCGTCCCTGCGATCTGGTAATATTCCCAACGGCCACCCACGAGTAAGGAGAGCCGGTCCCAAAACTTTTTCTCAAGCTGCGCGTAAACAGCCAGGTTCTCAGAACTATATTCCCCATTTTGATTGGCTGTAGTGGTGCTGTCAGCAGCAAGTTTTCCCGAGAAGACCTTGCCATAAGAATGGGAATAAATATTCGTGATGCCCAGCACCATGACCAGATCCTTCGCTTCTTTAAACCTTTGAGTACGCTGGTAATCGTTGTAAACGGTCAGGTAACGGTTCGACTGGTTGTTGTTCGCATCTGTATTTCCGTAATAAATACGGTTTTTAAGGCTGTGGCTGTTTCCGTTCTTATTGAAATATTTAATATACGGATCAACGAAAAAAGTGAACTGCTTAAAGTGTGACAATGCGCCGGGGAAAGAACGATACAGATTGGAATCGGCATTGTACCAAAAATAAGTTTCCGCATTTTCGTTATACATGAAATTCCCGTTGATACCGTAAGTCAACCCTTCTATTTTCCTGTTGCGGACCCGTGTGTTAAAGTAAACTTTTCCCCTCTTGGTGAATGCGCCTTTGTTAAATACCGAATCAGGTACTGCGTCAAAAACTTTGTCAGGAGTGCCGCCAATGTAACCTTGGTCGCTGTAAAGATTGATACCGAATCCGAGGTCGATATTATCCATTTTCTGCAGATGAGATAACGACAATCCAAAGATGATGGGATTCATACCAGTCCATGGTGTAGCGTAACTTCGGTCGGGTCGGCTGTAGACCTCGATAAACGAATTCACTTTGGTTTCCGGTTGATCTGTAGGGTACGCTGTGCGAATGTTGATGGCACCGGTGATAGCCGAAGAACCATATACAACCGATGAAGCTCCTTTCACCACTTCAATCTGCTCAACATCATCCACAGGAAGAAAACCCCAGTCGGGCCGTCCTGCATCACCCCTGAGAACAGGAATATCGTCCACCAACACCATGACACGGCTTCCAAGGCCGGAGCTGAAACCACTTCCTCCCCGGATCTGGGGTTCGTCGTTTACTATGGTGATCCCGGGAACCTTGTCGATCGCCTTATCAATGCTGCTGGGATTGGATGACATGATAGACTGTGATTTGAGCACTTCGATCGTAGCAACGGAATTCTCAACCTTCTGTTCGTATTTTGATCCGGAAACCACTATGGTACTTAATTCCTGGGATAAAGGAGTCATTAGGATATCGAGAAAAATCTGCTTTCTTCCATCCACATTGATACGCCTTTCCTGTTTGTCATAACCCACGCAGGTGATAACCAGATAAGTTTCCCTCATGGGAAGTTCGATCTGGTAAAACCCTTTACTGTCGCTGAAAGTACCTGTCGGCAGTCCCTTGATCCCAATGTTAACAAAAGGTAGTGGCTCATTTGTCTGCTCGTCCAGGACCATTCCCTGTACAACACAGGTCTGAGCCCGGATTCCCGTAAAGGAAAGAAGGGTAAGGATTATGGCAAAGAGAAGCAGGTAGAATTGTTTCATGCCTTAGGGTTTACGGAACAAAAATAGGAAAATTTATCAAAGCTAATTCAAAAACCTTCATGCACCATTGCCCCATCATTGAGTATCAATGATCTGTATTTCCGGGATGGTGAATACACCAGAGGCCCCAATCCATATTTTTCCCAGTTTTCATCTACCTTCCGGATGGTAGTTTCGTCCATTACGATGACGTTGGGCCAGTTACGTGTAAACCCGTCATATCTGTAGGTTTTACGGGTACCGTCCAAAACCAGTACAGGAAATGATTCCCCTTTTTCAGAAACCGGATGAAAACAATCCCTCATGGGATCGATGTTGTTGGCAGCGATCCATGCGATATCGGCAGGTGAATGAATGTCGACCTCCGAATCCAGGAAGAGCAGGAATTTAATATCCCGTACAAGACGCTGTTTCATGAATTCAGCGCTGATCTCACGGATATGGTTCATTCGTTTCTTTCTGACCGATAGTACGACAAGCGAAATTCCTTCCGGTAGAAACGTTTCGTTGACAGCCACTATCTCTGGAAATTTTTCCAGTAGAATAAGAGTATCAATAAAAGGTTGAAAAGTATTGGAAGAAGACCTTTCCGATTCTTCATGCCATTTTACCGTAGCATCGATTCCCATTTTGCTGCCAAATGAAAAATGTCGGCTGGAATGATCCAGGATGTCGACAGGGCCTTTGATGAAGTGGATATCCTGTAAGGGATCTGTCTTCTGTGTTACTTCTCTTGCAACGGCCTTGTAGTCCGACAGATCAACATCCCTGCTGACCACCACCATGATCTTGTTGAACATCATCTGCCCGGCGCCCCATATCGAAGTCATGACTTTTATTGCCTGGCCGGGAAATGATTTTTCAATCTTTGTGATCAAGATATTATGGAAAACCCCGGCCACAGGCATATTGATGTCTTTCATCTCTGGAACAGTAAACAGTTTCATCGGGAGAAGAAATAGGCGTTCGGTTGCTTTTCCCATCCAGCTATCTTCCATGGGTGGGATTCCCACGATTGTTGCCGGGTAGATCGCATCCTTCCGGTGGGTGATGCAGGTTACATGAAAACGGGGATAGAGGTCGGCGAGGGAATAGAAACCGGTATGGTCGCCAAAAGGACCTTCTATAATGAATTCTTCTTCCGGGTCGACGTAACCCTCGATGACAAAGTCAACATCTGAAGGAACTTCCAGGTTGTTCGTTAAACATCTGACCAGGTCTACTTTCTTTTTACGTAAGAATCCCGAAAGCATATATTCGTCAAGGTTTTCGGGCAATGGGGCTGTTGCTGCGTATGTATAAGTCGGGTCGCCACCCAGGGTAACTGACACCGGCATTTTTTTCCCAAGTTCCTTATATTTCGAAAAATGATGTGCAGATCCTTTGTGCCGGTGCCAATGCATGCCGGTGAGAGCAGGGCCGAACACCTGCATGCGGTACATGCCCTGGTTGCGAATGCCGGTAATAGGGTCTTTGGTATGAACAACGGGTAAAGTAATGAACGGCCCACCGTCGGCAGGCCAGCAGGTGAGTACCGGAAGCTTCGTGAGGTCAGGCGTTTCCATGATTATTTCCTGGCAAATGCCTTTTCTCTTTACCGACCTCGGAAGCCAGGATGAAATCTCTTTCAGGGCAGGCAGGATCTTCAGTTTTTCAAAGAAGGTTTCTTTAGATCCAATGAAATCCCAAAGTATCTTTCCCAACTCTTCCCCTGTAGTATCCAGGTTGTCTACTCCCAATGCCATACACATTCTTTTATCCGAACCGAAAGCATTGATCAGAACAGGAAAACCGGTACCATTGTTTTCAAATAAAAGCGCTTTGCCGTTGTTTTTGCTGACCCGGGCTGTTATTTCGGTGATCTCCAGGTGTGGGGATACAAACGCTTTGATCCTTACCAGTTCCCCTGCAGATTCAAGGATGGAAATAAAGTGAGACAGGGATTTGTATGTCATTTGTTCAAAAATTAGTTTTAAGTGTTAAGTTTTAAGTGTTAAGGTTTTTAAATTTTACATTAAGAATCTTGATTATGTGAATGATATAATAATGTTTCATCACTTAACACTTAATCACTTAAAACTTAAAACTTAACACTTAAAACTTTTTCACTTTGTTTTGTATGTTTTTGTCCCGAATTTCTCCGGTTTGTTAGCGTTATATTTTGATGGACATTTGAGCAAGAGACTGGTGGCAAGAAACTCATCGTTTTTCATCGAACCGATGATAATCACTTTTTCGGATTTCTCGAAATCCTGTGGCTTAGGATTATTGTACACTACCATTTTTTCCAATCCTTTATCATCGATCAGGTAGAATGAAAACCGGTTTACGTGTTTTGTTGCATCATAGTCGATGGATTTATTTTTGTCGAGGCGGCCTATAATATGAAATTCTTTCCCGGGCGTGGCAGAGGCTTCTGAAAAATTTGAATAGGTGCTGGAATCAGTAAAGGTTGTTACAACAACGGCAACTGCAATCACTAATACAAGCAGGATAACAATATGGATGGTCTTCATTTTTCCGGTCCAGGGATTTTCTTTACTTCTTTTTCCAGCTTCGTTACTTTCCTGTCGATCGTAAAAAGGTAAACAAAAATGCCGACCAGGATAAGGGCCAGAACTACAACCACGACTAAGATCTTTCCGTTTGCTAACATGGGTTTTTATTTATTATCGATGATCAGTTTTATTCTTCTTATCCGCACTCTGAGTTTATAGATCCATACGCCCAGGAGTATCCATCCCAACATGGCGGGATAGAAAATGAGGCGCATGGAAGGCGGCAGGTGCATCGGCAATATCGTATTGGCATTGTTTCCGCCGGCCGGATGAATACTTTCGCCAGCCAGGCGTGGCAGGATAATGACAAGGACAATCCAGAGGAAGAAGGCAAAAATGTTGTAGATCGCTGCTACCTTGGCTCGTCTGTGGGTATCATCAATGGATCCCCGAAGGATTGTATAGGCAAGATAGATGATCAGTCCAATGGTTGCTCCATTCAGTTTCGGGTCTTTAACCCAGGGTGACCCCCAGGTAAAGTTGGCCCAAACCATTCCCGTGAAGATACCCAGGAAGCCAAACATCAAACCTACATTCACAGCTTCCACAGCTCTGATATCCTCCTGCTCATCGAATTTCCGCAGGTATCGTAAGCTGTAAACAAACCCTGTGATCAGCATGGTAAACATGCCGAACCACATCCCTACATGATAGAAGATGTTCCTCATGGACTCTGCAGCCACTTCCATTCCTTCAAAAGAAATTGTGATGAAAAAACCACCGATAATGGCATAGAGCAGAAGTATCCCCGCAAGCACCTTCCACCAGTATTTTTTTATGTGTGTCACCAAATTATTTCACTTGCAGGTACTGAATAATTATGAATCTTGAATTATGAATTATGAAAAATTCGTATTTCGTACTTCTGACTTTGTACTTTGAATTAGTCGCGCCAAAGATAAGGAAATAATAAATAAGCCAGGATGATGACGGCTACATTGATGGCGATCAGAATGATGATAAAACGGAAAGAGGCCATCCCTTTGGACAGCCTCTTTCATGGTATTTAAGATAATTTCCCTTAAAGGAAATTAATTTTGTGTTTTATTCAACGATCATCTTATGGGTATAGGACTGGCCGTTGATTTTAACGGTATAGAAATAAAGGCCTGTGCTCAGATGGCTGGC
>JBEKST010000143.1:0-7640 GCA_049516815.1 Bacteroidales bacterium
GAGCGGTTGGAATTGAAAAAATACAACCCCTACCTGAAGAGAGTTACCATTCATAAAGAAATCAAATAAAGAAGATATACCATGGCAAAGAAAGTTGTTGCAACATTTCAGACCAGCGGCGGTAAGGATTTTACTAAAGTGATCCGTATGGCAAAATCGGCTAAGACCGGCGCTTACGTTTTCAAAGAAAACATTGTTCCAAATGATGCGGTAAAAGAATTTTTGGCCAACGCCAATAAATAAATCTTCTACCACTCAGTGTGAAAAAGCTTTTTTCCCTGTGAGAAAAGCTTTTTTTATAAATTATAAACTGAACAGAATCATCTCCAATGGGCGTTTTTTCGAAGTTTTCAAAAGATAAAAAGGAAACCCTGGATAAAGGCCTTGAAAAGACCAAAACCAGCATTTTTACAAAGCTTTCCAAAGCTGTTGCGGGTAAGTCGCGCGTGGATGAGGATGTCCTTGACAGGTTGGAAGAGACCCTTGTTTCCTCCGACGTTGGTGTGGAAACCACTCTTAAGATCATCGAACGGTTGCAAGCCAGGGCTGCAAAAGATAAATACATCAGCACCGGTGAATTGAATTCCCTGCTGAAGGATGAAATCGTACAACTTATGCAGGAAAATAATGCGGAAGATACTGATGAATTCAGCATTCCCATTAATGCGAACCCTTATGTTATCATGGTCGTGGGGGTAAATGGGGTAGGCAAGACCACCACCATCGGAAAGCTGGCCTATAATTTCCGGAAAGCAGGTAAAACCGTTCTGCTCGGCGCTGCTGATACCTTCCGGGCCGCAGCCATCGCTCAACTGAAAATATGGGCACAGCGGGCCGATGTTCCCATCATTGCACAGAAGATGGGCTCTGATCCTGCATCTGTCGCCTATGATACTGTTAAAGCTGCCATCGCACGAAATATAAATGTCGTGATCATTGATACCGCAGGACGGTTGCACAACAAGATCAACCTGATGAACGAACTTTCAAAAATCCGGAATGTAATGCAAAAACTGATTCCCCAGGCACCGCATGAAGTACTCCTGATCCTGGATGCATCAACCGGGCAAAATGCCTTCGAACAAGCCCGCCAATTCATGGCTGCCACCGAAGTGAACGCAATTGCACTCACAAAACTTGACGGAACAGCAAAAGGAGGCGTGGTCATCGGGATATCCGACCAATTCAAGATTCCTGTGAAATACATCGGGATCGGGGAAAAAATGGAGGATCTTCAGTTGTTCAACCGGGTTGAGTTTGTCGACAGCCTTTTTGCCTAATTTTTCTTTCCTTGAAGACGAAACTTATCCCCCATAAGATTGGAATTGTTTCTCTGGGATGCGCCAAGAACCTGGTGGATACAGAGGTTCTGATGAAACAACTCGACGCTTCTTCCATTCAGATCATCCTGGATCCATCGGATAAAGATGAGATCGATACTGCAATTATCAACACGTGTGGCTTTATCCTTGATGCCAAGAATGAATCTGTTGAGACGATCCTGAAATTTGTCAAGACTAAAACGGATGGCCACCTGCAATCCCTCTTCGTCATGGGCTGCCTTTCCGAGCGCTATCGGGAACAACTGGCAAAGGAATTACCCGAAGTGGATGCATTCTTTGGTGTCAACGAACTGAGCCGGATCGTGGAAAGGGTAGGAGGTAAGTTCAGGAAGGACCTGCTCGGCGAACGTATACTGGCAACGCCATCCCATTATGCCTATTTGAAGATCGCTGAAGGATGCGACCGTCATTGTTCCTTCTGTTCCATACCCGCCATCCGGGGAAAACACATTTCAAGGCCGATGGGTGAGATCATCCGGGAAGCTGCGATCCTTGCAGGAAAGGGAGTGAAAGAGATCAACGTCATTTCGCAGGATACAACCTACTACGGCTTGGATCTTTACAAAAAGAGAATGTTACCAGAACTCCTTGAACAGCTTGCAGGAATTCAGGGGCTGGAATGGATCCGCTTGCACTATACCTATCCTGATAGCTTTCCGGTGGAAATACTGGAAGTTATCAAACGCAATGACAACCTCTGTAAATACATTGATATTCCCCTTCAACATATCAATTCCAGGATTTTAAAATCGATGAACAGAGGAATCGGCAAACAAGAAACCCTTGACCTTGTAACATTGATCCGTAAACAATTACCGAAGGGAGTCATCCGTACAACCCTGATTACAGGATATCCCGGAGAGACAAATAAAGATTTCGTTGAATTGAAGGAATTCATTGGCCATTGCCGCTTTGACCGGCTGGGCGTATTCACTTATTCTCACGAGGAAGGAACCGGAGCCTATTCCCTGAAAAATACGGTTCCTGGAAAAATAAAACAGGAAAGGGCCGCAATCCTGATGGAGCTGCAACAGGACATTTCACTTGAGCTAAATACCGAAAGAGTGGGCAGTAAAATGAAGATCATGATCGACAGGGAGGAAGAGGAGTACTACGTCGGCCGTACCGAATTTGATTCTCCGGAGATTGACAATGAAGTCCTGATACCAAAAGAAAGCAAAAACCTGGGAATTGGCTGTTTTTACAATGCCCTGATCACTGCTGCAGATAATTTTGACCTTTACGCTGAAATAGAGGATTGATTTAAAATCTGAAGTTATTTTTATTATTTTTGCCAAAAAAAATTTAACCTATGAAACGCATTGCATTTTTTCTCTCCGTATTGATGATAGTACCGGTTTTTCTTTTCTCACAAGGAATAAAACAGAAAAACGATACTATTAACCGCCTGAATGCACAGGAACAGAAATCAGGATATTGGGAAGAACAACAGGCAGATCAGACTGCAGAAGGATATTATCTGAACAATAACAGAACCGGATGCTGGGTCACACATCTGTCCAATAATGTCCTGGTCAGAATTGATAATTATGCCAATGGCATGAAAGACGGGATCTCGATCACATTTGACCGCAGAAACCGTATACTCGGACAGGAACATTATAAAAACGGGCTTTTGGATGGGGTTTCAATCAATTACAGCAATTACAATGAATTTCCCCTCACAGAGATCTATTATTCCAAAGGGAAGAAAAACGGAAGTTCAAAGATCTTTTACGATAACGGAAAAATGCAGGAAGAGGCAACTTTTAAAGATGAAGCAAAGAACGGAATCGCACGTTGGTATAACAGAGCTGGCAAGGTAATGGCCGAATATAATTATGCCAATGGCATGTTCGAAGGCATTCAGAAGACCTTCTATGAAAATGATACCCTGCAATCGGTTGCTAATTATTCCAATAATAACTATGCCGGTGCCTACAAGGAATTCTACCGTAACGGGAAACCCAAAGTGACGGGACAATATGTCAACGGCCTGAAAGAAGGGGAATGGATAGAATATGATGAGACCGGAAAAGCTGTTACGAAGACCAAATACAAGAACGGGGTCGTCAAATAATTTCTTTTTTTTTCAGTAAATCATGCGTAAAATCCATAATCCCTTCAGGGAAAGGGAAGGGTATCATTGCTTCGGTTGTTCTCCCGATCATTTGACCGGACTTCAGATGTCTTTTTACGAAGAGGGTGATGAGATCATTTCAACCTGGGAGCCAAAACCCCAATTTGAGGGCTATCATGGAGTGCTTCATGGTGGGATCCAGGCTACCATAATGGATGAAATTGCCAGCTGGGTTGTATATGTGAAAGTCAAGGTCGCCGGGGTGACTTCTTTAATGGATGTTCGTTACCATAAACCTGTTTATATGGCTGGAGGAGTAATCACGGTCCGTTCAAAGGTGCTCCGGATGCGTAGAAACCTTGCCGATATCCGTGTCGGAATTTATAATAAAGAGAACGAACTCTGCGCAGAGGCGTTAATCACTTATTTTACATTTTCTGAGAAAAAATCGAAAGAATCATTCTTTTATCCGGGAGAAGAAGCTTTCTTCAAAGAATAATCAGAGTTGATCGGTTAGCAACTGGAAGAATTCCGGCCAGTCAAGATTTCCGTCACTTTCTCCCATACGGATGATTACAATTTGTTTTTGGGGACAGACAAAAATGAATTGTCCCATTATTCCTTTTGCAAAGAAACTACCGTTGTTCATGACCCGCCATAAATAAGTGTACGGATAACCTTGTGAATCCTTTGAATCATTCTGAACCGTCAAAGTCTTTTCAACCCAGCTAGCAGGAACAACCTGATGCCTGTCGGCAACGCCTTTATTAAGATAGAGCCGTCCGAAAAGGGCAAAATCCTCCGGTACTGCATTGATACAGCAGAACGCTTTGGCTTCCCGGTATTTTTTGCTGTCAACGCTCCATGTGGCGGAGTGCATGGCTCCCATCGGTTTCCAGATTTTCTCCTCAAAATATTCGGATAACCTTTTACCGGTAACTTTTTCCAGCACCATTCCCAGGATCTGCACATTGCCGCTCTCGTATTCATATAAGGATCCGGGCGTATGGATCACTTTCAACTTCCGGGTATATCTTCTCAGATTTAACCCATAATAAAACTTGGCAGCCTCCCCGAATGGGTTTTTATAACCTTCGTTGAATTTAATGCCTGAACGCATGGTCAGCAGGTCTTCCAGGGTGACTTTATGAAATCCGGGATCCTTCATTTCGGGAAGATAATCTGTAACAGGTTGATGAATGTCACGAATGGTTCCTTCCGAAATGGCAATACCAATTAAAGCAGAAATAAAAGATTTTGATACGGAAAAAGAAGGAATCACGGAATTCTTGCTATATCCTTTAAAATATTTATCATAGATAATGGTATCATTTCTGAGAATGATAAATGCAAGCGTTTTTTGCTCAGCAAGAAATTGATCCAGATCGCCGGAGTTCTCATCATTCCTGCTCTTATTAAGTGTATGAAGGCGTTTCTGAAGAATAGATCGGGGTAAGTTATGTGGGGTAAGACTTGCCCGGATCGTATCCGCAGGAAATTTTTTAAAATCGTTTACATCAGCATAGTTCCAGAAAACATAGCGGGCAATATGGCATGAAGTAAAGGAGAGGCAGAATAATAAAAATACCGGGGAGATAATCCTTTTAATGTGCGATACCATTCTTGATCACATAATCTTTTCTAACCGATCTGTTTTTGTAGTTGTATTTCTGGTTGTACCTGCTTTTATTCTTTTTGAGGTTATACCCCTTGTATGTACTGTTTCCTCTACAGACAGCTTCCCTTAAATGTGATGAACAGGAGGAAAATATCAGTGAAATAATAAAAATAAGTGTAAAAAAAATCCACCCTTGTCGGATCAATTTCATAGGTTGAATCAGGTATAAAAGGTCAGTAAAATTATCATTATTATTGATAACGAGCAAAAATTTTTATACTTTTGTAAAAGTATTATCAACCCATAGTAAACAATATTGGCATATTTTTCGTCGTACTCAAACACATTCAAAAAAATGAAAAAGATTTCTCTATTTCTATTTGTAATGGTGTTATTGGTTTTAATAAGTAACATCCTTGTCCAGGCCCAAAGTACTACAACAGCCAAACAGGTGATCATTGCCAATGGCGGGAAATTTGAAAATACGCCGCCCTATGTAGATTATGTGACTGTTGAATCCTATAATCTTTCAACATTGGCAGTAACTGTGTTTAATACGATCTATACCCAGAGTGTTCAGGATGTCCTGATAAATACTAATCATGCCTATGTCACAGCCCAGGATTCTATCGTAATGTACAACATTGATAATTATCAAAGGTTAGCAGCCGTTAAAGATTCAGGGGTGAATAAAATGGCGCTCTTCAATGATAAACTGATTGTCACAAAACAATATCCAGTTAGCCGTTTCCGTGTTGAAGTGCTGAATGCCAGCGATCTTGGATTGATGGCTTTTATTGATGGGATACCCGGCGATTGCGAGGGCGTTGCTGTTTATGGTAACCACGCTTATGTGGCTGTTGATAGCGGATACGCGGGAGTGGATGGACACCTGGCCATCATCAACACAACCAACTGGACGCTGGATACCATTGTCAATTTTGGTACATCTGCCATCGGCACCTATAATATTTATCCATATGGCGGATATATCTATTGTGTTAACAAAACTCCCTATGGAGGTGGAAACATTGGAAGTATAACCCAATTCAACCCTGCAACAGGCAATTTTGTGACCAACACGATGGCTGTAAAAATAGGCGCAGGAATTGGAATCGGAGGAAACCTGCTTTATCTTGGAATGAACGCTGGCATCGGATCTTACAACCTCGATACACAAACCATCGTTGATACCTCAATCATTAATAATTATTTCGGAACGCTCCCCAATGTTGGAATTTTTTCGGCTGCGCTGGATTATATCAATAATAAATTTTACGTAAATTTTGGGAACCGCACTTCATATAGCATCGGTGTAGTGTATTCACTGGCAGGGGATTCCCTGACTTCCTATGCAACAGGGCTTAACGCTGATGCATGTGCCATCGATTTTAGAACTCCGACCGGGATAGCCAATCAAAGATCAGTACAGGATGCCATCTCAGTCTATCCGAATCCGGTCAATGATTTCATCGGCATCAGCCTGAACTCCACTGCAACACTGAAAGAAATTAAAATTCTTGACCTGACAGGCCGGACAATTGATACGAAGTCTGTTAATAAAGGTGAGAATAACATCAGGATCAGTGTTTCGGATTTTCCTTCCGGCGTCTACCTGATCTCTATCACGACCGACCAGGGAACTAAGGTCAGGAAGTTTATCAAGAGATAGCAGGATTCATTATTTATTCGGGAAAGGTTTCGCAGATTGTTTTTTCGCAACAGATGAAAATCATCATAAAATCTGCCTTTTGCATCGGGGCATTATTTCTCTGTTTTTCAATTTCTTGCAAGGCTCAGTTTCCACCACCAGCCGGTCAGCCGGGATCAACTGCAATCTTTAAAGATAGTTCTGTATTCGTTGGGTGGGCTACAGGATGTAAAGTCCAGAGAGGCTATATTAACATTTCCGACACTAGTATTACCTATCTCGGCGACAATAAAGCCAATTATGGAGCCGAAGGATCAGCCCTGGGGAAAGCTGATGATGCACCGGTCAGCCTTGGCGATGGGGGATATGCTATTGTTACCTTTGATAAACCGGTAACAAATGGACTGGGTTATGATTTTGCAGTCTTTGAAAATGGACTCAGCGATTCCTTCCTTGAACTCGCATTTGTGGAAGTCAGTTCCGATGGCGTCAATTTTTTCAGGTTTCCTTCCGTTTCCAATACTCAAACGACCAAACAGGTTCCTCCATTTGGTTTCCTGGATGCAACGAAAATCGATAACCTGGCAGGAAAGTACCGAGTGCTGTATGGAACTCCATTTGATCTTGAAGCTCTTGCCGGAACCCCCGGTCTGGATATCAACAGAGTCACACATATAAAAATTATTGATGTTGTGGGATGCATCCAGCCTGCCTTTGCAAGATATGACTCGAAAGGAAATATTATTAATGATCCCTGGCCAACACCTTTTAACACCTGTGGATTCGACCTCGACGCAGTGGGTGTTATCCATTTTACATATTCAACAGAAGACCAGTCTGTGTTTCTGTATCCAAATCCGGTAACTGATTATATTACTATCAATATTTTATCCGGGTCTGTATTTGATATGGTGATACACGATGTATCTGGGAAATTGGTCTGGGATA
>JBEKST010000144.1:0-7581 GCA_049516815.1 Bacteroidales bacterium
TGTCGGTCGTCTTCATGCCTTATTTCCTGCCCAGAATGCATGACCGGTATTTATATGCGGGGGATGCGCTGTCGATTGTGTTTGGTTTTTATTTCCCGGAATTTTTCCTGATTCCTGTTTTTATCAATCTCCTCTCTTTTTTCATCTACGAAAATTATCTATTTCAAATAAGTAACGTGCCCGGTTATTTGCTTCAACTTGCATTTACATTCGTAGTTATCTACCTTGGCAAAATTACACTTACCACCTTATATCCGGGCCATACGACCGTTAATAATTCAGCGGACGATTTGAAACCGGTTGATTTACAAGAAGACAATCCGTCCTCCTTGGACAGATGAAAGTTATTATTAAACTAACCCAACCATTGCCCGGCCAACACCGATCTGCCGCAGCCGGTCACGCCGATCACAACGATGCGTATATAAGGGAAGGAAAAGGGTGAGTGGGTTACATCGAAACCATCCTAAATCAATGATTAGCATGCGGCTGTCATCTAAAAGATAACTGTCACAAGAGCAGCCGGCAGGGGGATTATAATTCCCAAGAGGAATGAGGTGACCATGTTCGATCTACCCGATGATGAGATCCTGCCGCTCTCCAAAGAGCACGCTTTCTGGACCTGGTCGGCGCAGGCGAAAGTGAGCCCGCTGCCGGTTAAGACTGCCAAGGGTGTCTATTTCTGGGACACCGCCGGCAAGCGTTACCTGGACTTCAACTCGATGACGATGTGCGTCAACATCGGCCATGGGGAGGCGCGTGTGGTGGAGGCGATGGTGGCGCAGGCGCGTGAATTGCCTTATGCCGCTCCCGGAATGGCGACCAAAGTGCGGGCAATTGCCAGCCAGTTGGTGGCAGAGGTTTCACCGGGCGGTGCATTAACCAAAGTCTTATTCACACTGGGCGGGGCGGATGCCAACGAGAATGCCGTCAAGTTGGCGCGCGGTTACAGCGGGCGCTACAAGGTACTGACACGCTACCGTTCCTACCATGGCGCGAGCGCCGGGGCGATGGCACTTACCGGCGACCCTCGCCGGGTGGCCTGGGAACCCGGACTGATGCCGGGTGTGGTGCATTTCCTCGACCCGTACCGCTACCGTTCCACCTTCCACCGCACGAACCCGGACATTCCGGAAGCGGAGTTCTGCCAGGATTATCTGAACCATCTGGAGGAGATCATCCTGTACGAGGGTCCGGAGACGATTGCAGCCATCCTGATCGAATCGGTCACCGGCACGAACGGAATCATCATCCCGCCGGAGGGGTATATGCAAGGTGTGCGCACGTTATGCGACCGCTACGGGATCGTCATGGTCGCAGACGAGGTGATGAGCGGCTTTGGTCGGACCGGCAAATGGTTCGCGGTGAATCATTGGAATGTCATTCCGGATATTATGACCATGGCAAAGGGGCTTACATCGGCGTATGCGCCATTGGGGGCAGTGGCTATGAAACCGGAGATCGCGGCGGCTTTCGACGAGCGTACCTTCGAGTCAGGATTAACTTATACCGCCCACCCAATCTCGCTGGCGGCAGCCGTGGCGAATATCAATGTACTGCGGGATGACAAGCTGGTGGAGCACGCCGCCGCAATGGGTCCACGGTTAAACCGCATGTTGAAGGACCTGGGCGAAGCGCACCTCTCGGTGGGGGAGGTGCGTTCGATCGGGCTGTTCGGGATCATCGAACTGGTCAGGGATAGAAAAACGAAGGAGCCGCTGGCCCCCTGGAATAGGTCCAGCCCGGAGATGGCACGCCTGCGCAAGACCTGCCTGGAACATGGCCTGTATGTCTACACCCACTGGCATACCATACTAATTATCCCGCCGCTGCCGATCACGGAAGCGCAGTTGCAGGAGGGTTTTTCGGTGCTGGATCTGGCACTGGGGGAGGTGGATGAGGCGGTCAGGGGGTAATGGAATTCTTTATTCTGGTGCCGACAAGAAATACACCGGACTAAGGGGAAAGCTATGTCGGGCTTCATCGCTTAATTTAGAATAATTCTCCACCCATAATTCGACAAAAGTTTCAAGATCGATGAGAAAGATGGCTGGCGAATTCAATGAAAAAGCCTCTTCCTTCACCTGATTGGTGAAACCGCTCGATGAAATGATTATCCCATGGTCTTCCGGCCTGAGATCTGACAGCACCATTTCCAGACCTTCCTGTGTCATGACCTGGCCCTTATGATTTACGTGTACAACAATCCGTGGATATCTCATCCCCAATGGATCAGAAGAAGCGATCATGTCAATCAACCCTTTTTCTTTTTCAGGAGGAGCAACCCAGGCAATGTAATATCCCATTGCTTGCAAGAGTTCACTGACCATGTTATTAAATTCTAAAGTTCCCATCCCTTGAACAAATTGCTTGATCTGATGCCACGAGTTTTCTTGTGCTTCATATTTTTCGATGGAATTAATGTGGCGTAATCTTTTCTCTTCGTTTAATTTCCAATCCCTATATTGACGAATAGCTTCCTCGAAGAATTGCTCGGCACCGGTATATTGTTTACTGGCTCTGCGACCTTTTTCAGTTATAAACCAGCGCCCTCTGGGAGTTTTAACAAGCCAACCGGCTTTAACCAATGGAATGGTCGCCACGCGTAAAAGAACTTCGTATCTGGGCGAATTTATTGCGAAAGGAAAAGCACCTTTTTCATATTCCGTTAATTGTGTATTTTTTTGAACATATTCGAAAATATCTCGAACCGGCAAACCATCCGGTTCGAACCAAAGCAATTCAAAAACCCGACGCAATATTTCCCCAATCCTATGTTGTGTTATATCAGGCATGGCTCAAATCCTTTACTCAGAAAAGACCGAATCGATCCTGATCAATTTATGATTCAGACAACACAATTGTTGAACATTAATATCAGTATTATATATCATCTTCTCAAATAGTCGGAATAAAAGATTCATTCGACCCAAACCGGAATTAAAAACCAGTAATTCGTCTATCTAAGCCATTTGGAAGGGATATTGTGGAATCATATTTTCCCTAGTGGACCTTGAATCAACCACGCCAACCCCATGCTTCTTACGATTTTGTGTTAGAAAAGCCGAAACAAGTTGATCTGAAATGGCATTTTTTCCTCCCACAATTAAGTACCCAGGCGCCCAATAATCACCAGAGGGGTTTTCCCTTTTAAATGTTGGGAAATTATCAAACATTAATCTGGAGGTTTCTTTTCGAATAATGTCAATATGTTTGCTTGGGGTAATGTTGGGGGGAAAGTTTGATTCCCAGAGTAAATATTCAGGCCGGACCTTAAGCACCTCAAGCCGCCAACCTTTGGATGTATGAATATTCTTGATGCATCCTGCAATCTGCTTTTCTCTTTCATTGGTCAGTTGATGTGGACCGAAGCGGGGAATCAGCAGGCAGGAGTATGTGAGATTGTAAAGGGCATCTGATATGAACTCATTTAAGGACGAAAGTTCATTGATCCCAGTTTCGTTTTTTTTAAAGTCGGACTCATTCTCATTCAGCCAGGATATGGCTTGCGACCGCTCGGATTCGTCCCCTGGAAATAAAATTCTTAATTCATCCATCGATTCCCTGCTTTGTGTTTGCTCTTTTACCTCGGTAGCAGCTTGATTCACCGTGACAAGGTCAATTTCATTTTTTTTTAACAATGTGGAATATGCAGGCTCAAATTTCTCGTCATCGTAAACGGATGGAGTAAGAAACATCTGGTTCCTGGAAACCCTCTTTGCTTCAATCCTACTCATGGTTTCCGCATAACCACTGGACATGGATTTCAATGGGAGATCATTACCATCCAGAATCGAAAGGGTGTTTGCGAATTCCTTGGTCTGTTTGCGGACAGTGCCGAGTGGAATATCAGCGTCGAAAACCAGGGCAAGAATCACGCCCACGAAAATCAGGGAAGCATATATGGCATGCTGGGTTTGGGTGGTTTCCAAGGTGATAAATTTTGCAAGATCAAGGTTCGAGTCCTTGGCCATGCATTGGTTGATCGAATTGTTCAATTCATGAACCGATTCTTCCGGCAGCCGGCCTGCAAATGACCAGAGTTCTTGATTTTGGATCAGAAGAGCTTCCTGCGCGTATGACTTTTCAATCAAGCGTGAGAGATAGCGGGTAGCCAAAGATGGGTTACTCGACCAACGAATCGGAGCATTATAATCATTTTCCAATGCTTCCAGATCAATGATCTCACCGGCAAAATTATCATGTGTCCCGGTAATTCCAAGGGCAGCTTCGAGGTCACGCAGGAGAAGCGGTTTATGAAGAAACGTACAAGGCTGGATTTCATCCAGATCGGTCGGATTTTCGCCTTTTGAAATGATTATTATTTTGATTGTAGGGGAAATCAACCTAAGGGCTTTCCCAAGATTCAACAAGCTCAATTCTCCAAATTCCATATCAAGGATAACTTGAGAGTAATTTTGATGACCCTTGATCAATGATATGGCTTGTGAAATCTTTTGGATGTGATCAATATTTGCAACATCCTTTAGACTTTCTCTGATGATTTCTCCCAGTTCTGAAAAGGGGGTTGCTACGAGAATCGAAGGTTTCACGGAATTGATTTCCTGTTTTGAACGGAAGAGTTCATTATCGTTACCCATACGCAGCTCCCTTTCCATTGGTGTTAAAAATTTGAATCAATATGTGTATTAATAATGCTGTGTTTACGCCCTTAAAATACCAATATGTTTGTAAAACATGTTTTATATTTACAATATATTATCATATATATGATGAAATTTCAATGGGCAAAAATGATATGTATACAATATACTTTGTGACAACGAATACATTCTGATTACATTATAACAAATTTTATGTAATAGTCAAAATACTATATTAATACGTCATTGTTTATGTATTAGAAAATGAATGCCGGTTATGTATAATAATTTAAACCATCCAAATAATTTAACATTTAGATACAAGTTGTATGTTATCGAATCGTGTTAGAATTATAAAAATATATTTGAACTGTATTTATTTTGGATTAATTTTCGTAATTAATAAAAATGGTGAGGCGATATTAGAAGTAGACAACCCAAATCACTGCCCTTCCACTCTTACCGGTAAAGGGATATCCAGAACATGTCTTATGGGTTCCTGGAAAATTCTTTTAGGAAACCCTTTTTCAAGCCGAGCAAGGAAAGAAAATCCTTTTCTTCAAGAATATTCATAATGGATTTATCCGGATTTCCCGACCTTTTGGACAAAGCTTTCCTGGAGTATCGAATTAAACAGACGCGCCAGCGACTGTCTGTTTCATTAAATAGTTTCGCAAGTTTTCTGGATTTCAGCCCCCCGATTGTCAATATGTGGTTAAGTGGGAATCGTTTGCCCTCCCAGGCAAATGTAGAACGTCTTATTCCAAAGTTAGTGGAATTACTTGACCTTGAAGTTTACGATATCCTGGGCCTTCCGCGACCTGACCAAAACTTGAAGCGGTTGACCCAAGCCTGGCCTCATATTCCGGTGCCATTTCAACAAATGCTTGCAGAACAAGCTGAAAAATACGCGGCTGAAGGGGAAAAACCAGCGAATAAGGAAGCTGGCATTGAGAATGCGCCAAAAAATACACTTGAAGAAAATGGGGAGTTGCTTTCAAAGAAATCGGAGTAGGTATTGCTCAAACACGACCTACTGAGTTTCATAATAGATGAAGTTGACTGGTGAAAGCAAGTATTATTTTACCGGTACATTGCCAGTTGATAGGGGGATTGTCGATCGCCTGTTTTAAGCTCGAGTAAAGAAACACAAATCTGAAACTCAGCTGGAGCAGGTTGAACCTTCGAAATGGTTGAAAAAGTATATAATGATAATAACTGATACGAGATAATCATCAGTTGGATTTATCTTTTCCACCATAAATATTAAAACGGCAACTAGTACCCTTTTCGATTGATCTGATTGAAGGATAAATATACTGCCATGCCAAGGGTTGCCCTGGTTTATCCGTACTTCCGGACAAAATCTGCGAACGAGCTGCTTTTTCCACCGCTTGGGGCAGCCGGTCTGGCCAGCCAGCTGCATGTACTGGGGATCGAAACGCGCATCTTCGATTGCACTTTTGAGACTTTTGAAGAAATCCAAAAAAAAATCCGCTCATACCAACCGGAGATTGTCGGAATCTATTCGATGGTGACCTTGAGCCGGAATACTTTCCGGATCGCAGAGATGGTAAGAACCAGCCTGCCTGACAGCCTGCTGGTGGCAGGCGGACCTTTGCCCACGCTTTACCCGGAACAGTATTGCGGAGCATTCGATGTAGTATTCCGCGGCGAAGTCGACCTAAGTTTTCCCCATTTTTGCAAGGATTTCTTCAAGTTAAAAATCTCCCGCCAGCAATTAATGGAACTGCCGTTCAACAGCTACGCGGGGCTTTTTATACGGCGGGATGGGGTGCAGATGGAAAATCCAACCATCCATTACCACGAGAAAGAACTTGAATCATTCCCACTGCCTTACCGGGGCGATTTCGATCATGCAGCTTACCAGGAAGTCTGGACCCAGCAAACCGGCACGAAGACCACCTCCCTCATCCTGACTTTAGGATGCCCATTCATTTGCGATTTTTGCTCCCGGCCGATCTTTGGCAGCCTTTTCCGCCGCCGGAAGCTCGATCAGGTTTTCGACGAGATCGAGCAAATCCGCCAGCTGGGTTATGATAGTCTTTGGATTGCCGACGACAACTTCACCCTTGATTTAACCTATCTGAAAGATTTTTGTGGGCGGATGTCCGATCAAAAAATGGAATGGAGCTGCCTCTCACGAGTTACCCGGATTGACGGGGAAATAACCGGGATGATGAAAGCAGCCGGCTGCCGGAGAGTTTACCTGGGATTGGAAACCGGCAACCAGGAAACCCTGCGACTGATGAAAAAACAGGCCAGCCTGGAGGAGGGGCAAAACGCAGTGCACCTTTTCCATAAAGCTGGTATCGAAGTTGCAGCTTTCTTCATTGTCGGCTATCCAGGGGAAACCATCCCGGCGATCGAGGACACATTCAGATTTGCGCTCGAACTCCCGCTGGACGCGATCTCGTTCAACGTCCCGTTCCCGTTGCCCGGTTCGCGCCTGTTCGAGCGGGTTAGTAAATTGGATAAAAGCAAAGATTGGAATGAAGAAAACGAAGTGACATTCGTTTACGAAACCGAGTTTGATGTGCGCTGGTTACAACGCCGGATAAGCGAAACCATGCTGGCATTTGCGGAAAAGAAAAACGGTACCATCCCATAGGTGGTGAAAAAACCATTTCACCACGATCCCGCGGAAGAGCACCGTGGGACAAGCGAACACACGTGTGCTTAAGGCACTGTGCAGGCGAAAAACACGCAGGGAAAGAACAAAAAAATCAAAAGAAAGAAAAAATTGTCCGTCTATTTTAAAAACCGGAAGACTGCATCGGTGGTTTTTTCGAAGAGGGGGAGCAGCATGGGCGATAATTTTCCCAACCTTTTTTTAATCTCGAATTGCGCATGGCCTTTGAAAATTCCGAACCACATTTTTGTCCCGGAAAAATCCGAATCGAATATGAGCACATGGCTGCCGAAAGGGCTGTCTTCGGGATGCCAATCGCGGGAG
>JBEKST010000145.1:0-7570 GCA_049516815.1 Bacteroidales bacterium
CATGGCAGCCCGATGAATGCCATTGAGGACAATGAGTTTTCAAAAGGGTGGAAAGAAGTCGGGAAAACCCTTCCAGGGCCAATTGCAATTTTATGTATTTCTGCACATTGGGAAACAAGGGGAACTTTTATAACGGCAATGGAAAAACCAATCACAATTCACGACTTTGGCGGATTCCCACAGGAATTGTTTGATGTGCAATATCCTGCATCTGGAAATCCTGAGCTTGCTAAAGAAACCAAGAAATTTATTACAAAAACGGAAATAAGTCTGGATGAGAAATGGGGCCTTGATCACGGATGCTGGAGTGTGCTAAAACGAATGTTTCCTGCTGCAAATATCCCAGTTGTCCAGATGAGTCTCGATTACTCCCAGCCTGCTCAATACCATTATGAGCTTGCCAAAGAAATCTCGCCGCTTCGCAAAAAAGGAATTCTGATCATCGGCAGCGGGAATATGGTGCACAACCTTCGGCTGGTTGATTGGGATAAAATGGAAGATCCCGGATTCGGTTATGACTGGGCCATCGAAGCCAATGAGAAGATGAAAAAGTACATTCTTTCAAACGACCATCAATGGCTAATCAACTACCGGGCACAGGGTAAAGCCTTTAACCTTGCCATTCCGACACCCGAACATTTCCTGCCATTGATTTACGTGCTGGCGTTGAAAGAAGGAAATGAAAAAATAGAAATTTTTAATGATAAACCCATCATGGGCTCTCTTACCATGACATCGCTGAAGATCAATCAAAATAAATAAAAGAACTATTGTCAGCGATTTCCTAAATTACATCATCAACATATAATTCATGCTGTCAAGTATGTCAGCGGTAGAATCCCTGCCACAACTTCAGTCATTTTTAGTTACACCAATATCCCATGCAAGTGTTGCTGCACTGTTTTGGATATTCGAGTTTGATAAGAAATAAACCTTACTGATCAACTGTTTACTTGGCCAGAGAGCTTAGTGCCGATTCCCAGACAGGCTTGGTTTTTGCCCAGTCGCCTTTAAATACAGAAGGCGAGATATGGGATTCAAGGGTTTGAGTCAATCCGGCAACACTTTTGATCGTAGTTGCCGTCTTTGCATCCTTGGTCCATTTTCCTTTTACTGCACCCCAGCCTGCATCCATTGCTTTAGGAGCAAGTCCGCCCTGGAGGGTCTGAAGGGAACTGCTTACTCCTGAAGCATTGTTGGTCTTGCTGACGGATTTAGTGAAATCATCCTTTTTCTTCTTAAACTCATTGGTAAAAGCCTTGTCCGACAGGTTGTTGGTCAACTGTCCGACCAACCCGCCTAAATTGGCCTGGGAAGTAACCTGCTTGGTCGTTTCATTGGTTGCTTTCTGCACATCTTTGGATGTTGGAAGCTTCACGTCCTGAGCCTGGATAAACGTTATGACCAGAACCAGCGAAATCAATAAATAGAATCTTGTTTTCATAATAATAAGATTTTAACAAGCAAATATACGTCATTTACTCTTCGAAAAACTCCATGCTTTGATCAAGTTCCTCTTTCCCCCACAAACTGATCTTCCTTATTCTTAAAAAGCACGTTGAAAGTTGTAAGACTGCCGTAAATCCTTGTGATATACTGCTGAAGTTCCACTTTTTCCTCATCAGTGAAAGCACTGGCATTAATCTTCTGCTCCAGGACTCGAATACGATCACGCACCATGACAATTTTATGGAAAAACACATCCATGGGGACTTCCTTTTCTTTCAGGTTCTTATCGCCGGGAACCATTACAAATTTCCCTCCTGTCCACTTTCCGCCCATAGGAACAGTCTCCTGCACATCGCTGAACTGCCGCAGCACCCGGATAAGGCTTTTCTCAATTTTTTCATATGTGGAAAGATCAGAAGCCGTTTCAACGGCTTCAATGATTTCAAGACCTTCAAAATTACGGTTGATCAGGCGGATGCCGATGTCAATGAATGAAATTTCATAAGCATCCGAACGGATCTGAATGATCACACCTTTCCCGAGCTGGGGATGTTTTACTCTTGAGCCGACGCCCAGTATTCCTTCTGTCATGACATATGATTTTAAGTCAAATTTCTATAATATGATACTAAAAAAATTACAGCAAAAATATGACTTCTGAAGCTTATAACAGAGAATAAAGCATATAACTTTTAGATTGTGATTGTTGTTTTATTAATTAGCATTAACTTTGCTCGCTTATTACGTTTGATTTTAGAGATGAAAAAAATCTATAGTATTGTTTATATATCTTCTAAAGAACCCGAAAATTATTAATGATTCTTAATTTTTAACAACAATCCACATGAACACCTTTTATCAAATATCAGGAACACTCAGGTTTACAATGATCTCCATTGTCGTGTTGTTATTTTGTAATGTACTTATTGCACAGGAAAAAGGAGTAATTAAAGATCCCCGTGACGGTCATATTTATCAATGGATAAAAATCGGGAAAAAGGCATGGTTGGCAGAAAATGTTAAATATAATGCCAATCCTGGCAGTTGGGTTTACAATAATGACAGTACAAATGCATCACTTCATGGCAGGCTATACACTTGGAACGCCGCAATGACTGCCTGTCCTAAAGGATGGGTAGTACCAACGGATGACGACTGGGCACTTCTGATTGAAAAGCTTGGAGGCATTGATGCTGCCGGCGGAAAGTTACAGGATATGGATACAATCTACTGGAAAGCCAATAAAAAAATACCGGAATCAGCCAAAACCATTTCCACTCTATTGGGTGGAATCAGACATGGTGACAATACTTACACAGGTATTTCATTATGGGGCGGCCTTTGGTCAGCAACTGTCACCAATAATATGGCAAACAATTATCTTTTCGCTCACGGTAATAAATCTATCGGAAAAAGTTCCAATGCTAAAGGCTCTGCTTTGGGTGTGAGGTGTGTGAAGAAATAAACGCATGGAATTGGATAGAAATCCGGAAGACGAATCACTGCAAAATTACTTAATTCTTAAGAAGACCGTGGAACTTGGTCTGGCCAGGGCTGGCAGGGCTAAGGATTTACGTGAAGCGAAAGGACTCCTTATTGAAGTTCAAAGCCATTTCAAAGGATTGAAACTTCGGCGGGAGGATCGTGAAGAGCTTTATACCAGGCTTCAGAATGCATTTGCTGAGGTCAATGCAAAAATAGAAGATGAACGCCTGGAATTTGAATATGAAGCATTAGGAAATTATGCTGACCTAAAAACTGCAGTTGAAGAAGCAATTGCCTTAGCAAACAAATCCCAGGATTTCAGAAGCACCTGGGATTTCCTTATCGGGGTTCAAAACCGGATCAAAGGAGCCAAGCTCTTCCGGGAACAGCGTGAAGAATTGTTTATTAGTCTTCAGGATGTGTTCACAAGGGTCAAATCATGGCGGGACAAAGAACGACAGACCTTCGAAAATGAGGCACAACAAAACTATATACGTTTGAAAGCGTTGGTGGAAAAAGGCCTTGTACAGGCCGAGACGACTCATGAATACAAGGATACACGGGAGTATCTGAAAAAGATCCAGGCTGAATTCAAAGGAATTAAAATGGCGCATGAACAGCGTGAGGAACTATATTCCCGCCTTCAGACTGCTTTTGACATCTTGGGTAAACGCCTGGAAGAGTTTTTTCGGAATAAAAAGAAGAACTGGGTGGTTAAAATGCAATATAAACTTTCCCAATACTCAGTGGATATTTTTGAACTGCATGAGGCTTTAAAGAAGGAACAGACCTATCTCAATGAACTGGAAGACCAATTGGATATTGTCATTTCATCCGGCGATGATTCCAATGCTAAACTTAGCCTGCAGGCACGGATCCACTCGGCACTAGGTAGCATTGAACGAAAGCAGAAACAGATCGAGAGTCTTGAAATTGAACAAAGTGAACTACAACAACGCCTTGAAGAGCCTGAAACCGACAATGAAAGCTGAGCAATGTTTATTGTTATTTGTTGTACACTTGACTATCCAATTATCTAACTTTTTATCGAATAAGAATTTTCTGAAAGTGGATGAATTTATTGTAATATTATCCGCCCTGCCGAGGGAATGTTCTAATCCTAAGGTGTCACCATCTTAAAAATTTAACAAAATGGCAAATCTTTCGGTAAACTTTGCAGGAATAAAAGCACCTAATCCATTTTGGCTGGCTTCTGGGCCACCTTCAAATTCTGGTTATCAGGTAATGAAAGCATTTGATAGTGGATGGGGTGGTGCTGTTTGGAAAACAATGGGTATACCAACTATTAACGTGTCGAGTAGGTATGGCGGTGTCAATTATCGTAAAACACGATTGGTTGGTTTAAATAATATTGAACTTATTTCGGATCGACGCTTATCGGATAATCTAAGAGAAATCGAAGAAGTGAAAAAACATTTTCCAGATCATGCACTAATTGCTTCATTAATGGTTCAAACCCAGACTGAATGGTGTCAGATCGTAAAAGATGCAGAAAATGCAGGCGTTGACGGAATCGAATTAAACTTCGGTTGCCCGCATGGTATGTGCGAACGGAAGATGGGCTCTGCAGTGGGACAAGAGCCAAAACTTGTTGAACTTATAACAAATTGGGTGATGGAAATTGCAAAAGTTCCTGTTATTGTAAAACTCACACCTAATATTACCGATATTACAGAACCAGCAAAAGCCGCCAAAAGAGGTGGCGCAAATGCTATTGCACTTATTAACACCATTCAAAGTATTGTTGGAGTCGACATTGATAATTTTGTACCTTATCCTATAGTTGGATCTTTAAGTACTCATGGAGGATATTCTGGCCCCGCCATAAAACCTATCGCCTTAAATATGGTAAAAAATTGTGCAATGGACAATAATATTGCTATTCCTATTTCAGGTATTGGTGGAATTGAAACATGGAGAGATGCTGTAGAATTCTTTCTTTTAGGGGCGGGTTCGGTACAAGTTTGTACTGCTGTAATGCATTATGGTTTTGGAATTATCAAGAAAATGATTTCAGGATTAGAACAATATATGGATGAAAAAGGTTTTAAAAGTATTGATGAAATAATAGGAAAAGCCTTACCCAATGTGACAAACTGGGAAAACCTTAACCTTAAATACCAGGTTATTGCAAAAATAAACAGAGAAAAATGTAACGGTTGTCAGCTATGCTTCATTGCCTGTGAGGATGGGGCATATCAGTCAATTGTACTTTCAGAAAATTCAACAGACCGAATACCAATCATTCTGGAAGATAATTGCGTTGGTTGTAATCTGTGTTCTTTGGTGTGTCCTGTTGATAATTGTATAACGATGGTAAAAAAAGATAACAATACCGAAATTGAAACATGGAAGCAAAGAAGCGAAGCAGGCAATATTCCTTCAATTTTTGAAGATGAATTGGCAGGCGGATTGATGCATCCTTTTCAAAATCCGCTCAAGGCATTAAAACATAAAGAATAAATTAAAAGTTTATAAAATGCTTTTAATTTCCACCATTAATTCCCCAATGGCTATTGACTTAAAAGCATGAAAGAAAAGTGAACCCTGTCACTAAAAAACCTCGCAAAAACAGCGAAGTTTTACTGTACACTTCTCCGGCCAATTATCTAATCTCTTTTAGAAAAATCTGCTTTTCATGCATTTATGGTTTTATATTGTAACTTTACCTTTTTCAAGGATAAACTATGTGCACTTTCCCAACATCCCCAAAAATACATCCAGGTCTGAGTCTGACAACCATCATAGAACCTATCCTTTTATCTTTATAAAGAATTACTCTCCTCCTTGATAAAAAAAGCAGATTTGAGAAACAACTGCAATCCTGTTAATTCATCTAATTATCAAATAAAAAATAATATGAAAACGATAACCAGAATCAAGATTCACCTGTTACTGGCAATGGGAATCTTGGTATTATTAAACAATAGCTGCAAGAAAAACGATACTGGATCTCAGTCCGGCACAAATGCAACTGATTATTCACAATCAACGCATTGGTTGTCATTACCTGCGACTGTTTACAAGGCTGATGTCTTTTACCTGTACCCGACTGCCTGGTCAAACAGTGATTCTATGCCGGTAATTTGTACGATCGACAACGCTTCCATGCTAACACAGGCCCCGCAGGCATTTGCTCGTCAAGCTACTGCTTTTGATAGCATAGCTAATATTTACGCACCCTTCTACCGTCAAGATAATTCGTCGCCAGTCAATCGGTTAAATGTTATCGCAGACATACCCACATTGGATGCAACAGCGGCCTTCGATTACTATATCAAACACTTCAACAAGGGTCGCCCGTTTGTTTTGCTTGGTCATTCGCAAGGAGCAACTATCCTTAGTAATCTGTTAGCCGGATACCTGAAATCTAATCCGCAGGTTTATTCCAGAATGATTGCAGCATACGTTATCGGCTCTCCGGTTACCAAGGAGTATATTAATGAAAACACACATCTTAAATTTGCCACAGGTCCTGACGACACGGGGGTGATCATTTCATGGAACACCGAAGCCCCTGATGTTACCGGGGTGAATCCTGTGCTTTATGGCATGGTGGGTCTTGTCATAAATCCAATAAACTGGAAAAGGGATCAGACTCAGGCACCCATGGCAGAAGGACTGGGATCACTCTTTCCACTTCCGCCGTCATTTACATTTGTGCCAGTGGCTCAGTGCGCTGATGCCCGTGTTGACACAACGAAAGGAGTGTTGATCAGCAATATCCTCCCTGCATCTTATCAAACTATTTTAGATAAAATAGACTCAACTCAGGGGTTCCCAAGAGGAGTTTACCACACCTGCGATATCCCGTTTTTTTATTATAATCTCCGACAAAATGCCGCTAACAGGATTCAAAAATGGTTTAAAAATAATCAGGGCCAAGGCAATTTAAAATTAAAGTATTAATGAAAAAAAGAATTTTGATTTAGCCGTTAATGATAATGGGAATTCTGGTATTGTTTAACAATAGCAGCATTGCACAACAAGTCAGTTCTCCAAACGCCTTTACCAATGATCCCCTACCATTGCTATTTTATCTCTGACCGCATCAAAGCTCTTGCACCACAGCATCCGGAGTGGAAAAGCAAAAACCCTTTTGCTTCTATACTCAAAGACGACATATAGTCTGCCCTGGCCGACGGCATGAGCGCGCTTACGGAAATGATTATCAGGACAAATTTCAGGCAGAAGGAAAGTTAATGATCGTCACTGCGCACCTACCACTTTTTCTTATTGGTAATAATGCCACCAACCCGTATATTGATGCGAAGACGCTTCTTGAAAAACTGCAGACATATCCGTGATATCCAAATCTCATTCTGTGAATCGCGGGACATCGTCATTGCAATGTCGTTACCGTACATAAATCACCTGATGAAGCTCATCCTGAACTCGGTTTCTATGAGATTGAAACATCATCGTTAAGAGAGTTTCCTCAGCAGTTCCGCACTTGCTAATGGGAAAGGAAATTTGAATTATGAATTACAATTGCTGTATGGAACATCAGTTTTTGACATGACGTATCAGAATATTATCTCCGTCGGCCATATATGTGGCATAACTATCCCATACCAAGCCCTCCGGTGTTCGAACAACCGTCCAAAAGATGTAG
>JBEKST010000146.1:0-7478 GCA_049516815.1 Bacteroidales bacterium
GGTCTTGTTCACGGAATTCGTGCTTTAGGTATCCAGCAATAAAGCCGAAATGCTTCACATTCTTGTACAGATCCTTTAGATCAAATTCAAAATGCATATCAGTATCCAGATCATACATCCGGAAACGGGCAAAATCGCTTACCAGGACATACTTGGGTAATTCATAGTCCTTCAGACCCGGAAAGTAGTCAAGAGCTTGTTTATAGGCTTTATCAAGATTTTTCCCCCTGGATTTATGTTCTACCAGGATCGTACCTTTCCAGAGAAGATCAATATACCCGGTGGATTCATCCAAGCGTTTTACAGGCTTTTCAAAGCTGGCGACCTTCCGCCGGTGTACTCCGAAAATATTAAAAAAATCATCCCAAAAGGTTTTAGCTTCAGCATCTTCAGAGGTCTCAGTTTCCCATTCTTTGGAAAAACAGATGGCGCGGTCTTTGATTTCATTCCAGGAGAGGGGCATTTATATTAATTAGGTATTCAAAGTTATGAAATTTATATATTTGTGAAAGGATTTTATAACCGAAGAGCGTATTTGGAAGAATTTAATTGGGTCAACAAGCTGCTAGACTGGCAATACATGGCAATATGTGATCAATTGTTGCCAGTAGTAACGAGCTATGTGCAATGCTAACCGCTAATCCGACTAACAGTGAAAAATTGAGACTGACTTAATTGAACCAACCAAAAACCTCAATATAAATATCGTAAATTTGTGGTATGAGTCGTATAGAATTGAATATAAATCCTCAAGTACTGCGTTGGGCACGGGAAGAAGCTGGATACGACGCAATTGAAATTGCCGCAAAGGTGAATATACCCACTGACCGATACAAACTTTGGGAAAAGGAAGGAAAAAATATACCACTTGGTAAACTCAAAACCATTGCTGGAAAATACAAGCGTCAGTTGGCAGTTTTTCTTCTCCCGATTATACCTGCAAAAATTTCAAAGCCAAAAGATTACCGTAACCTTAGCCTTGCTGACAGCAGACTTTCTAAGAAAGTACTGGATGTAATGCGTGATGTAAATTATTTCTCAGAAATGGCTTTGGAACTTCAAGGTGAAACTTATTGGAAGAGCCGCTATGAGAGGATGACTGAAGTGAAATCGAAAATTATAAACAACAATAGTTTTCATTCCCAACTTCGTGAATTGCTCAACATCAGAATTGAAGACCAAATGCAATTCGCAAGTGATAACGAAGCATATCGTAAATGGCGGTTGGCAGTGGAAGACCGTTTAGGAATTTTTGTATTCCAGTTTGCTATGCCTATAAAAGAAGTAGAAGGATTTTGTTTTACTGATAAACTTCCTTACGCAATTGTGGTAAACAGCAACTACAATTATTACCACAGGATATTCACCATCTTCCATGAGCTTGCTCATATATTCCTCCATCAAAGCGGATTGTGCTTGTTTGAAAAAGCAACAGTGAAACAAACCGAAGAATATAAGTGCAATGAGTTTGCGGGAAATTTTTTAGCCCCGGCAAACATGATTGAGCAGACTGATGATTTGAAAGAGATTTCTAACTATGCTTCCAAACTGAAAATTAGCCGTGAAGTTTATCTGCGGAGGCTGAAAGATGAAAACAAAATATCGGACTTGACTTTTTTCCGATTGCTTGAACAAATAAAAGAGAGCTATAAAAAGACTGAGAAAAAGAAAGGCATCATTATCAAACCCGAAGTAAAAAGTCGTGCAAGCAGAGGAGAAACTTTTTACAACATGATACTTGAGGCAATGAATAACAATCGAATTTCTTATACACAAGCCTCCAGTGCTTTAAATCTTAATATAAGTCGTCTGTTGCATGAAATCTGAAACATCAATAATATACTGTTTTGATTCTAGTGCATTGATTTGGATAAACAGATATTATCCGGTTCGACTGATTCCTGATTTGTGGCAGCATTTAGATGAATTGTTTAAAAAGAAACGCATCATATCGCATGATATGGTTTACAATGAAATTGTACCGGCAACAGGTGCAAAAGATGAAATAGCTAAATTGATTTCAAAATATAAATCATCTTTTCTTTCAATCACAAATGTGCAAGGCCGATTAGCATTGCAAATACTCACTGCATTTCCAAGATTGATTGACCCGAACCTAAAGAAAGATCAGGCAGACCCTTGGATTATCGCGTTGGTAATTGAAAAAATGCAGGAGGAAAATTTGTTTGGGAAAAATTCTGATTATGTAGTGGTAAGCACCGAAAAAAGTGAAAGTAGTACAAAAATTCCAGCTGTATGCAAACATTTTAACGTAAGACATATGAATCTGTTTGAATTTTTTGATGATAATAATTGGGAATTTTCAATGACTAAGAAATCTTAATGAAAAGACCTACTAAGCAGAAATTGCAATTTTACAGAGTATAATAAGAATATTAAACCCTATCAGGGCTTCGGTTATTCCGCGTCTTTCATCCTCCGGTTCCACCGGAGGTAATTTAAATGAAAGACCTTCGGGCTTTTTAGTCTACTGGAAATATTCTTTTCACTGTTAAATGTTCATTAAAAAACCTCATCCCGAGTACTCAGGAATGAGGTTTTTTGATTGTAGCCCCGGCAGGAATCGAACCTGCATTTAAAGTTTAGGAAACTTCCGTTCTATCCATTGAACTACGGGGCCAGATTCAATTGACAATTGACAATTGATAATGATAATTTTTTCTACTATCATTCTGCAATCCTCGATCCTCCAGTACGCAGTCGGCAGTCGGCAGTCAGCAGTCCTCAATCGGCAGTCTCCTGGTCAACGTTCCGTGAACCGTGAACCGTGAACCGTGAACCGTGAACCGTGAACCGTGAACCGTGTACCGAACTCGTTGCAAAGGTAGGGAAATTGGGGACCATTTCTCCATTCAACTACTCACCGTTTCACCAGTTCACCAGCTCACTAACTCGCCAGCTCATCAGCTCATCAGCTCATCAGCTACTTAACAGAGCTACCATTATCACAACCCTCTTCAGGTGCCACAAAGAACAAATTTCCACCCGCGTCCTCTGCCATGAGTATCATACCCTTGGATTCGATCCCCTTTAATTTCCGGGATTCAAGATTGGCAAGGATAATGATCTTCCTGCCGATGACTTGTTCGGGTTTAAATTGTTCGGCAATACCGGCAACAAGCGTTCGCTGGTCAAGACCGGTATCCACCTTTAGCTTCATCAGCTTCGTGGTTTTCGGGATCTTTTCAGCTTCGATGATTGTTGCCACACGGATATCCATTCTGGAGAAATCTTCGTAGGTAATCTCCGGTTTTACTGGTTTCGGCGGGAGTCCGGCAGCGGCTTCTGCAGAGGCAGACGCATTGCTTTTTTTCGTGTCGAGCAAACGCTGCACCTGGGCTGCGATCTGTGCATCGTCGATCTTATCGAATACATAATCTGCCGGTTTTAGCAGATTTCCTGCGGCAAGCCATTCGAGGCGTGTTGCTTCATCCCACGACATGGCCGGCAGATTAAGCATCTTCCGGATCTTTTCAGAAGAAAACGGAAGGAAAGGTTCTCCAACGATGGAGAGTTGCGCACAGATCTGCAGGGAAATATTCAGGATTGTGCCGGTACGCACGGGATCGGCAGGGAATGTTTTCCAGGGCTCATTATCAGTGAGGTATTTATTCCCAAGCCGGGCCAGGTTCATAAATTCACTCAACGCTTCCCGGAAACGAAAACTCCGCAGGCTGCCTGCGATCCTGTCAGGAAATTGTGCCATGGCATCCAGGGCTTCCTTGTCGCTCTCCTGCAAAGTCCCTTTCTCCGGAATGATCCCGTTAAAGAATTTATGAGTCAGCACCATGGTGCGGTTTACAAAGTTTCCCAGGATGGCAACGAGTTCGTTGTTGTTCTTGGCCTGAAAGTCTTTCCAGGTAAAATCATTGTCTTTTGTCTCTGGTGCATTGGAGGTGAGAACATAACGCAACACATCCTGCTTCCCCGGGAAATCCAGTAAATATTCATGAAGCCATACGGCCCAATTACGCGAAGTGGAAATCTTCTCTCCTTCCAGGTTCAGGAACTCAAATGCCGGGACATTGTCGGGCAGGATAAAAGTACCTTCTGCCTTGAGCATGACCGGGAAGATGATGCAATGAAATACAATGTTGTCTTTCCCGATGAAATGAATCATCCGGGTTTGCGGGTCCTTCCAATATTTTTCCCAGTCGGGAGTAAGTTCTTTGGTTGCCGAGATATACCCGATAGGGGCATCGAACCATACATATAACACTTTCCCTTCGGTTCCTTCCACCGGAACTTTTACACCCCAGTTCAGGTCGCGGGTCACTGCACGCGGCTGCAGCCCCTGGTCGAGCCAGGATTTGCATTGGCCGTAAACATTGGTTTTCCAGTCGTCCTTATGGCCTTCCAGGATCCATTCTTTCAGCCAGGGCTCATAGTCGTTGAGAGGGAGAAACCAGTGTTTCGTATCTTTCATAACGGGAACATTCCCGCTGAGCACAGATACAGGGTTGATCAGGTCGGTGGCATTCAATGAACTGCCGCATTTCTCGCACTGGTCGCCGTAAGCTTTTTCATAGTTGCAGTAAGGGCATGTTCCGGTGATGTAACGATCGGCCAGGAATTGTCCCGTTTCTTCATCAAAATATTGCTTACTGACCTTTTCAATGAATTGACCGGCATCATACATTTTACGAAAAAATTCCGATGCGGTTTCATGGTGAATCTTGTTTGAGGTCCTGGAATAAATATCGAAGGAGATCCCGAATTCTTCGAATGATTTCTTAATGATGGTATGATAGCGGTCGACAATTTCCTGCGGGGTGACGCCTTCCTGCAATGCCTTAATGGTAATGGGAACGCCATGTTCATCCGAGCCGCCGATGAAAATCACATCTTCCTTATTCATCCGGAGAAAACGGACATAGATATCGGCAGGAATATAAACGCCAGCCAGATGGCCTATATGGAGAGGACCATTAGCATAGGGGAGCGCAGAAGTAACCAGCGACCGTTTAAATTTTTTTTCGTTTGACAGGTGTTCCATATAAATTTGTAATTTTAGGCAAAGATAAGTAATCAAGCGGACAAGTAGACAGGCGGACGAGCGGACAGGCGGACAAGTTAAATGTCGAATAGCGAACAGCGAAAAACGAAAGACGAAAAGCAAATTTTAAAGAATGGTAACACCACCGTACCTCACAAAAGACGACAAGATCGGAATTATCGCGCCGGCAAGATGCATCAACTTTGATGAAGTGCATCCCAGCATCCGGGTTTTTCAGAAATGGGGGCTGGAGGTAGTGCTTGGCACAAACATCTTCCGGAAATGCCATCAATTTGCCGGTAAAGATGAGCTACGGTTGGCCGATCTTCAGCAAATGCTCGACGATGATTCGATCCGTGCAGTGATCTGCGCCAGGGGAGGGTATGGCACGGTGAGGATCATTGATCAGATTGATTTTACGGCATTCCGGAAAAACCCGAAATGGATCGTGGGCTACAGCGATGTCACGGTACTGCATTCCCATATTCACAGGCATCTGGGTATTGAAACCATTCATGCCATTATGCCCATCAACATCACATCCGATGAAGCGCCCAATGATACACAGGAAACATTGAAAAATGCACTGTTCGGGAAAATCAGAAGCTATTCCTATCCTGCTACGCCCCTTGCCAGGAATGGGGAGGCAGAAGGACTGCTGACAGGAGGAAACCTCTCCGTTCTTTATTCACTGATGGGCTCTGTTTCAGAAATCGATACCACCGATAAAATCCTTTTCCTGGAAGATGTGGATGAATACCTCTACCACATCGACCGGATGCTGATGAACCTGAAACGGGCGGGGAAACTAAGCAAACTTAAGGGACTGATCATTGGCGGCATGGATCGGATGAACGACAATATAATTCCTTACGGAAAAACGGCCAATGAGATCATCACAGATGCTGTTGCTGAATTTGATTACCCCGTTTGTTGCGATTTCCCTTCGGGCCATGGAGAGATCAATCTTGCATTGATATTTGGCAGAAGGGTTAAAATGAAAGTAGGAACAGATGTAGAACTGATATTTAGCTGACGAGTTGATGAGCTGATGAGCTGATGAGCTCATTAGCTAAAAAACTAATCTTATGGCTGAGCACAATGAATTCGGGAAAAGGGGCGAAGAAATTGCCGCTGAATACCTGCAAAAAAAAGGATACAAGATCCTTGAAAGGAACTGGGTATCGGGAAAAAACGAAATCGATATCATTGCCCGTGAAGGGAAATTTATTGTCGTGGTTGAGGTGAAAACCCGACATTCAAATTATGCCGGGGAACCCGAAACAGCGGTAACCAAAGAGAAGCAGAAATCGCTCATCCGGGCCGCAAATTCCTATATCAGGAACATGAACCTATACGAGGAAGTCAGGTTTGACATCATTTCCATTCTAGTCGTCAAAGGAAAAGAGCAGATCAACCACATCGAGGATGCTTTCTATCCAACATTGTTTTAATGAATCTCGCCCCATGCCGGATCAGGAAGATAGAAGTAACTGTTAAGACACCAGAAAAATTTCTCTGTGAATCTCCATAAAACCTCTGTGCATCCCTGCCTGCGGCAGGCAGGTCTGTGTAAAAACCTGAGCGAACGTATGGGAGTTACACAGAGGTACACTGAGAAGACACGGAGTTACACAGAGAAGTACAATAAGCTACCATTTAACATTCCCAGCGAATTAGGCGTAAAAAAAATAAATCATTCCCTTGTTATTTCCTTCCGAAATCTGCAGGATTTTCTCCCCAATAAGCTGTTTCCCACTTCAGGATGCGGTTTTTATAAGTGTTGGCTTTTAACCAGGTTACAGCACGCTCGACGAGTTGAAACAACTGCTTGTTTTTTGCGCCGGGAACCAGGTTCGTCCTGATCCGTTTAGCTTTTATCCAGGCAATGGCAGTTCGTGAATCGGAATAGACAGGCCAATCGGAATCCTTTTTTTTGAGCAGGACAAGTGCATGTACGATGGCGAGAAATTCCCCGAGGTTCACAGTTCCTTCTGGGAATGGCCCCTGCCGGAAAAGTTCCACCCCCGACTTGGTATCGACACCCCGGTACTCAAGAATTCCGGGATTGCCCTTACAGGCTGCATCCACGGAAAGGCTGTCAAGGATAGGGGCTCCGATCAGGGGATTTGAACAGACAATTTTCTTCGGTGCAGACAGGTCTTTCTTCAGATACTTTTCAAAATCATCATGATACGCGGTTTCTGCCAACTCCCATGTAGCAAAACCTTTGTATTTGGCGCCTTCAACCCCGTCAACCTGCGCCTTGCAATGATTCCAATCTGAATAAATTCCGGGTTCCCGCCCGATCCAGACGACATAAAATTTGTTCTTGGGCATGGTGGGGTTAATGAGGTTTTTAAAAATCAGCAAGGCTAAATTACCAATAAAATTACACACATCTCACATCTCACATCACACATCACACATCACACATCACACATCACACATCACACATCAC
>JBEKST010000147.1:0-7333 GCA_049516815.1 Bacteroidales bacterium
TAAAGTTTGTAAAGTTTATAAAGTTTATAAAGTTTATAAAGTCATTATCCGATTTCTGATCTCTGACCTCCATTCGCCATTCGCTTTTCGCGATCCTTCATCCTCCATTCTCCATCCTCCATCTTCAACTCACATCTCCAATCCCATATCTCACATCTCATTTCTCGCTTCTCACTTTTTTCCAAACGAAATATCATCCGGAAGTTCGTTGATATCATCCTTTTTATGAGGAAAATATTTTTTTAGATGATCTCCGGATTCAGTGATAGCATAAATTAATCCATCGCAAAATTTGCCCTCCCGGAAGAAATCGAGCATTTTCGATTTAATATTATCCCAGAAATCATTTGGAACTGTTTGATGGATGCCATAATCACCGATAATGGCAAATTTCCTGTTCCGGACTGCAAGATAGATCAGGACACCGTTCCGCTGCTCGGTTTTCGACATGCCAAGCTTTTTAAAAATGTAAGCAGCCCGGTCAAGGACATCTCCTTTACAGACACTTTCAATATGAACCCTGATCTCACCCGACGTATCCAACTCGGCATTCATGATCGCCTGCTTGATATCATCCTGCTCTTCCCTTGAAAAGAAATCACTTGCTGAAACGTTCATTTCCGTAATGTTAAGATTATTGTGGATTAAGAATGTTTAAAATTGAACTTTTGGTGCATTCTCGGCTCCTTTTTGTGATTCAAAATAGGCTTTCTTCTGGAATCCGAACATTCCGGCAAAGATGTTACTCGGAAATCTTCTTAAATAAGTATTATAGACCCGGGCAGCTTCATTGAAATCTCTTCTTGCCACCGTGATACGGTTTTCCGTCCCTTCCAGTTGGGCCTGCAATTCAGAGAAGTTCTGTGTTGCCTTCAGTTCCGGGTATCTTTCCACAACGGCCATAAGCCTTGATAAAGCACTGCTAATGCCGTCCTGGGCTGCCTGGAACTTCTGAAGTGAAGCTTCATCCAGGTTTTTGGGACTGATGTTCACCTTAGTGGCATTTGCACGGGCTTCGATAACTGCCGTCAAGGTACTCTTCTCGAAATTGGCAACCCCTTTTACAGTGGCAACTAAGTTCGGTATCAGGTCAGAACGCCGCTGGTATTGAGTCTGAACGTTTGCCCATTGTGTGTTAACCGTCTCTTCTTTCGTGACAAGGTTGTTGTAACTGCTGATTCCCCATAATGTCAGCAAAAAGATGATAAAAATAATGAAGATCACTACAATCCATCCGCTTGATAGTTTCATAGGTTTTGGTTTTGATTGTTTGCTAAAGTAAGTAAAAAAGTGTTAAGTATTAAGTGTTAAGTGTCAAGATCAGGGATTTAATTCCCGCATTCCTGCATTCCCGCATTATTTTGTCGCCATCTCCATGCTTCGTTTAATGAATTCGGAAAGGTCTTTCCCTTTCAGCATGTTTTGTGCAAGCAGCGCCAGGTCGAAAAGATGTTTGATGGTGGCAGTTTGTTTGGCCGCATCGGTTTCGAGCAGGAGATTCCCGATCATCGGGTTGTTTGAATTCACGATGAGATTATAGTGCTCAGGAAGTTCACCCATGTATGACATTCCTCCACCCAGGGCTGACATATCCTTCATCCTGCGCATGAATTCCGGCTGCATGATCATCATGGGCTGCTCGGTTTCACTCATACTTTCAAGATCGACCGTAAATTTATTTTTATCCACCTGCTTTTCGATCAGATCTTTAAGGATCTTCTTCTGATCCTCATCCAATTTTGATGGAAAAGCTTCATCCTTTTTGATCAGCTTGTCAACAGTATCGGAATCCACGCGTGTGAACCGGGTTTTCTCGAATTTCTGTTCCAGGGCATTGATAAAATGTGCATCGATCACGCCATCCATGAGAAGCACATCGTAACCACGTTCTTTTACAGGCTCAATGAAATTGTACTGCTCATTAATGTTATTGGTATATAGGTAGATCAGGTTTCCGTCTTTATCTTTCTGTGATTTTTTTACCTCTTTTTCATATTCATCAAAAGTAAAATATTTACCATCGGTATTTTTTAACAGGCAGAATTTTTTTGCACGGTCGAAAAAATTGGATTCTGAAATGATGCCATATTGAATGAACACCTTGATGTCATCCCACTTTGCTTCAAAATCCTTACGATTTTCCTTGAACAATTCCTCCAGTTTATCGGCGACTTTTTTTGTGATATGGTTGGATATTTTCTTTACGTTCGGATCACTCTGAAGAAAACTCCTCGAAACATTCAGGGGAATATCCGGTGAATCCAAAACCCCATGCAACAGTGTCAGGAAATCGGGTACGATGCCTTCCACCGAATCAGTTACGAAGACCTGGTTGCAGTACAATTGGATCTTGTCTTTCTGGACTTCAAATGCTTTTTTTATCTTCGGGAAATAGAGGATACCGGTAAGGTTGAAAGGATAATCCACATTCAGGTGGATCTGGAATAAGGGTTCATCGAAGTTGTAGGGATAAAGTTCATGGTAGAATTTTTTGTAATCCTCATCCGTCAGATCGACCGGTTTTTGTTTCCAGAGCGGATTGGTATTATTAATGATCCTCGGTTTTTCAATCTCAACTTCCTTGTCTTTCCCATCGGAATCCTTTTCACCCTCCACTTTCTCCCAATGTTTCTCATTACCGAAACGGATAGGTATTGGAAGAAATTTGCAATACTTCTTGAGTAATTCCAGGATTTTAAATTCTTCCAGATATTCTTTCGATTCCTCCGATATATGCACAATTACTTCGGTTCCATGTTCTTTCTTGTCGCATTCATCCATGGTATATTCAGGGCTTCCGTCGCATTCCCAATGCACGGCCTTGGTTTCTCCGCCTTTTTTATAGGTTTTGGAAAAGATCTCAACTTTATCGGAAACCATAAAACTGGAATAGAACCCCAGTCCGAAATGTCCGATCAGGGCATTCATCTCGGATTCTGATTTCGTTTTAAATTTCTTCACAAACTCTTCTGCACTGGAAAAGGCGATCTGGTTGATGTATTTATCCACCTCATCGGCAGTCATGCCGATCCCTTTGTCTTTTACGGTTAGGATCTTTTTCTTTTTATCTACAGAAACCTCGATGGTGATATCGCTCAAATCGCCATTATATTTCCCGAGTGATGCAATGGTCTTTAACTTTTGCGTGGCATCAACAGCATTGGAGATAAGTTCCCTGAGGAATATCTCGTGATCGGAATAGAGGAATTTTTTTATGATCGGAAAAATATTTTCTGTTTGAACATTGATCTTCCCTTTTTGCATAATTGTAAAATAAATTGAGTTAAGAACGGCAGCCGCATGTCAAAGTAAGTGCCATAGCTAAGAAATCTGACAAAATGACGGGGAATACGGAATGATTTTTTCTTTACTTTTCTTCCCTGAATCAAATAAAAATTCTAATTTTACAATGTCTTTCAACTGATCATACTGACAACAAACTTAATAAAAAGAATATATGAACGCAATTGATTGGAAAGGTCTCCCATTCGGTTATTTCAAAACCGACTATAACATCCGCTGTAACTATGCAAATGGAAAATGGGGCGAATTGGAGATATCCGATTCCGAATACATAATCATGCACATGGCTGCAAGTTGTCTTCATTATGGCCAGGAAGCTTTTGAAGGAATGAAGGCATTCACAGGTGTTGATGGAAAAGTCCGCATCTTCCGCTTGGATGAGAACGGGAAAAGAATAAACCGTTCAGCCGTTGGCGTGATGATGCCGGAGATTCCTGCCGCAATGTTCCGGGAAGCCATAATCAAGACTGTCAAACTGAATATCAAGTATGTCCCACCTTACGGGGAGGGAGCTTCCTTATATATCCGGCCATTGCTCATTGGAACAGGCGCCGAGGTTGGAGTAAAACCGGCAAAGGAATATATGTTTTTGGTCTTTGTCGGTCCGGTCGGTCCCTATTTTAAGGAAGGATTCAACCCGGTAAAGATGCAGATCGTCAGGGATTATGACCGTGCTGCGCCACTGGGAACCGGTAACATCAAAGTTGGCGGGAATTATGCAGCCAGCCTCCGTGCCGGCGAACGCGCCCATGACGAAGGCTATTCTTCCTGTATTTTCCTGGATGCAAAAGAAAAGAAATACATCGACGAAGCTGGTCCTGCCAATTTTTTCGGGATTAAGAACAATACCTATATAACCCCCGATTCTGTATCGATCCTTCCTTCCATAACGAATATGTCATTAAGGGTTCTCGCTAAGGAGATCGGGATGAAAGTGGAAAAACGCCATGTTCCAGTTGAAGAACTTGACGAGTTTGAAGAAACTGGTGCTTGTGGGACAGCTGCAGTGATCTCTCCGATCTGCAAGATTGTAGACAGGGAAACGGGCAAGGAGTACCTCTATTGTAAAGATGGAAAAGCCGGTCCTGTCTCCGAAAAACTTTACAACAAGCTCAAAGGGATACAGGAAGGAATGGAACCGGATAAGTACGGGTGGATTACTATTGTAGAGTAATCAGAATTCCACTTACTTTAACTCTTTGCCTGAATTAATTGGAATTTCTTCACCTCACCTTTTTTATTAGAGAGAAATTTTTCTCAACCTCACCCTAACCCTCTCCTCAAGGAGAGGGAATTCGCTGTAATCACCCCTTCCCCTTCAGGAGAAGGGGCTGGGGGATAAGGTGGAAATGGTTTCTGCTCTGGGGTATGGGAATGAAGAAGATCCAATTTTTTATCTATTAAGGAAAGATCAACACGATTCATCATTAAGTGATTTTTTAATTTTATCAATTACTTCGTCCAAAGATTTTAAAATCTGTTCATTGGTAACCCTGATAACCCTAATTCCTAATCCCTCTAATTCAGCTGAACGGTTTTCATCGTGTTCTCTAACTGACTTGTCTCTGTGAATGCCACCATCTACCTCAATAATTAGTCTTTTTTCGTGACAATAAAAATCGGCAATATAATAATGAATCGGATACTGCCTCCGAAATTTCAGCCCACACATTTTACGGTTTTTAAGTTCGTTCCATAATACCTTTTCAGCCTTCGTCATGTCATGGCGTAAGGAACGAGCAGTCTGAAACTGCTCTTTATTGACCCTAAGGTGGAGAAGGTATTCCCTTGTTCTTCTGATAAAAACCATGAAGTAAAGTTAATGAAAATTAGGTTGATCTTTATTATGAATTATCCACCTCACCCTAACCCTCTCCTCAAGGAGAGGGAATTCGCTGTAATCACCCCTTCCCCTTCAGGAGAAGGGACTGGGGGATGAGGTGGATAGTTTTTCTACAAAGGGGCTGGGGGATGAGGTGGAAATTGCTGACATAATGGGATAGGGAATGAGGTGCATTTGTTTAAAAATACGGGGCTTGGCAATGAGGTGGAAAATATTGAAAAAATGATGGATGAGGTGAATTGTAACCGTTATGATGTGTGAAGTCAATAAATGAAATCAGAATTTTATTTTCCTCTGAAAAGTCATATAGATATTAAAAGATGAGTAAATTTGTTAAGAACCAAACTTTTATTTTTTCTTCAGGAATCATGAGAAAACTGCTTTTATTAATTTGTGTTGTAATTATTGTTCTTTTAGATTGCAAGAAAAAGCAGCAAGTAAACTATTATCCCGTCCCTGATGCATTAAAAAGAGCTTGTCTTTTTCAAAAGAATTCCTATTGGGTTTATCGTAATGACTCAACAGGAACAACAGACTGTACCTATATTAAAACCGATCCTATATTAAGTAATACTTCTATCGGAGCCAGTGATATTACAGACTATTTCCTGACACCTGTGGAAGGAAACCTAATTTATCGATTTTATATTTCAGGACAACCATATGATCCTTCTGTTAATGGATATCGATTTTTAGCTGCTATACATGCGGGAAGTATATGTAACGGTCTGGTTGCTTATGCTATCTATAGTGATTCTCTGACAAATCATCATGGAGGAGATGGATGTGATCCCTGCAGTTGGAAATATCCGTGTCCTAAATGGGACGAATTTGTTCAGATGGGTGAATATTCAAAATTTAACGTAAATGGTCTTGAATTTGACAAAGTGGGAATTACAAGAACAAAATTCTTAAGTCCATATGCGTATTATTACTCATACCCTCCGACGGAAAATGACTCAATTGATTTTTTCTTTTGTCCGGAGAAAGGTTTGGTGAAAATTATAATGAGGATAGATACTACAGATAACTATCTGGTTCCCAAGCGTGCAACGATAAGTTGGAGTTTATTGAAGTACGATGTTGTTCAGTAACAATTAAAATGCAGGGATAAGTGGTCTAACCCAATAACCCCTGCATCTCCCTCTGCATTTTCAGCGCTTCTTCTCTTGCTTTTTCTGCGAAATCAATTTCTTTCGAGGCATAGATAATATTCCGGGATGAGTTCACTATTAGTCCGCAATCTTTCGTCAATCCATATTTTGCTACCTCCTGCAGACTGCCGCCTTGTGTGCCGACACCGGGAACAAGCAGGAAATGATTTGGAACGATTTTCCTGACAGAAGTTAACATTTCGGCTTTGGTGGCGCCAACCACGAACATCATTTTTTCTTCACTTCCCCAATTCTTTGATTGAGTAAGTACCTGTTCGAATAATTTTTTCCCTTCGGATGAAAAGAACTGGAAATCCTCTGCACCTTTATTCGATGTCAGGGCGAGCAGAACAACCCATTTACCAGTGAATTCGAGAAAGGGTTTTATCGAGTCTTCTCCCATATATGGCGCTACTGTCACTGCATCGAAATCAAGCCCCGATTGATCGGGATTGAAAAACGCCTTTGCATATTGAGTGGATGTATTCCCGATATCTCCCCGCTTGGCATCGGCAATGGTAAAAACATTGTATTTCTTCAGGTATTGTATGGTTTTCGTCAGACTTTGCCAGCCTTTGATACCGTTGCATTCATAGAATGCAAAATTGGGCTTATAGGCAACCGCGATATCATGTGTCGCATCGATAATTTGCTTATTGAATTCAAATACAGGATCCTCTTCACTCAACAAGTGTTGTGGGATCTTTGAAAGATCAGAATCAAGTCCGATACAAAGAAAGGAATTTTTATTTTTAATCAGGGTGATAAGGTCTTTGCGCGTCATAATATTTACGGATTGGGAATTACGGATAACGAATTATGCAACTGCTTCTTTTAATCTTTCGGCATTTTCCGCCAGCTGCAATGCATCGATCAGTGGCTGGATTCCACCGTCCAAAACAACAGAAAGATTATACATTGTCAGGTTAATACGGTGATCCGTGACCCGGCTTTGGGAATAGTTGTAAGTACGGATCTTTGCCGACCGGTCACCGGTGGATACCATGGTCTTTCTTCGCTTTCGACGCACACG
>JBEKST010000148.1:0-7287 GCA_049516815.1 Bacteroidales bacterium
TAAAAACTTGATACGGGCTTCATCGCCACCGGGATAGGTGGGTTGTTCTTCAACCACGGTGAAGATCTCTTTAGGGGCTTCCTGTTCAATAACCTGTGGTTTAGCTTCCTCAACCACGATAGTCTCTGCTGCCGGAGCTTCAGTATTAGGTTTGGCATTCAGATCTTCCTGAATTGCCATAGTTGTTACCACACTATCAGTAGTAACTTTAGGAGCAATGAACCTTTGTTGTTGCACTGCATCGGGTGGTGGCGGTGGCGGAGGTGGAGGTGGAGGCACTTCTTCTTTCGGGATATTCAGCATCTCGACCCCAACTGTTGTATTTTCCTTGATAATCCGGTTCTTATGGATGTAGGCTGCGATGACCGGGTAGGCAACCATAGCACCAATTACAAAAATTCCTATGATCAGGGATATCAAAGTATATTTCTGGTATTTTTTCCTGAGGACATAGGCTCCGTAATCCTTATTCCTGGTTTTAAAAACCATCTCTTCCAGCGATTCTATGCGCTGATTTCCCTTAGTCATTTTCTTTCCGTTTAAAAGATTATGAAATCCTAACAATTATTTTGGAGCAGTTTTCAGCATTTCCAATTCAACCGGCATAATATCTACAATGGCATAGCTTGCGATGTTACAGATTGCCATTTCGTCGATAATGTTGACGATATCCTTGTATTTTGCTTTATCATCCGCTTTGATCAGGACAATCGGGCCCTTCATGTCATCCTTTTTCATTTTTTTTATCTCCTGATCAGCGGTAGTATCGGCAACAACCAGCTTGCCCGACATTCGTTTATCCCTAAATGTAGTGATCTGGGTGAATAGATCCTTGTTTTTCTCAAGAAGCACCTTGCGGATGCCGTTTTTGCTGAAATCACTTTTAATCAAATCGGGTAAGGGTGGTTTCTTTGGATCGGCATTCCCGATATAGTAATATAAAACATCATTATCGGTGAGAAGGACATTAAGGGTTCTCCATGCAGGAATTTGAGGTGTTTTTTCTTCCGGTTTATTTTTTTCCGGCATGGTGATCAACATAACCTTGGGCTTGCTGAAAGCAGTTGTAAGCATGAAAAAGGTGATCAGAAGACACATCAGGTCAACCATGGGGGTCATGTCGATCCGGGTCGATAGCTTTTTGGGTCTTCGTTTTCCGCCTTTTTTACCTTTTTCTTCTTGAATTATTTCAGCCATATTATTTTCTTTTTAACTTATAAAATGCTCTTATTACGCTTATTTCGGAATATCTTTTAATGTGACTTCCTGTTTTTCCAGGTTCGTAACAAGATTGAATTTGTTTACTTTGTTTTCCTGCAGCAGGTCCATAACCAGTTTCACTTTTTTGTAGTTAGTTTCGCCGTCACCTTTTATGGCAACTTCTGCATTTGGATTGGCAAGACGGGCAAAACGGACCCAGAAAAACAATTGCGATGGTTGGTTGTCCACTGAATCGGTCGGGATCCCCGTCTGCAATAATTCTTTCTCTTTTGAATCCTTCGCATTCAGCCATTTCTTGAAATCGGCCATAGGCATTCCAAAAGAAGCCCAGTGACCGAAATCGTTCAACTCTTTCGGAGTGAATTTGACATTGTACTGTTTGCCCATTTCCGTCAGGACGTCAATACGGGTATGCTTTGTAGAATCTTTTCCGTTATCAATGTTGAAAAAGATCTTTCCCTCTTTGTTAATGATGATCGTCATGATATCGTGATCTGGTGCTTGTTTTTCCGAGACCGAGTTGGGGCTGGTTATGATAGTGGCTTCCTGGGGTCGGAACGAAGCTGTAAGCAATAAAAAAATCAACAGTACTGAAAACAGGTCCACCATAGGCGTCATGTCTATGTGCGGAGTTCGTACGGGCGGTTTAAGTTTAGGCATGGTAATCTATTTTAAATTGATGAGTGACAGAATAAATATACATCGCTTATTGTCAGCTCCGGGAAATTACTTTTCCTGTGCTGCAAATGATTGTACGAGGCTAAATCCTGCTTCATCAATTTTATATGTAAAACTGTCGATCTGTGTCGAATAGAAGTTATACATCAAGATACCGAGTAAAGATCCGGTGATACCAAATGCTGTGTTGATAAGGGCTTCCGAAATACCGGTTGCAAGTTTAAGGGCATCCGGTGCGCCGGCCACTGCAAGAGCACCAAAAGCGCGGATCATCCCGAGTACCGTTCCCAAAAGACCGATCAACACAGAGATGGAAGCAATGGTGGAAAGGATAACCAGGTTGCGTGAAAGCATTGGTAATTCAAGCGCGGTGGCTTCTTCAAATTCTTTCTGCAACGCCAGGATCTTCTGGTCTTTGGAAAGTGTCACATCTTTCTGTAATGTCCGGTAACGAACTAAACCGGCTTTCATGACATTTGCAAGCGATCCTTTCTGCTTGTCACAGGCAGCGATGGCATCTTCGATTTTGTTTTCCGCCAGGTAATTCTGGAGCGTTTTAACAAAAACGTTCAGCTTTCCTTTTCCGCTGGCACGTGCAATGGTAATACCACGTTCGATGGAGAAGGTGATCAGAACCAATAAAACGGTCATCAGAAGAGGAACAATCATCCCGCCCATATAGACCATTGCGAGGTAGTTGCCCGGAAGTGGATGCCATTTATCGGAGGGTACCTTGTTTTTAATCAGGTCGGCTCCACCTTCAAAGTTGATCGGATTTCCCATAACTTTCCAGTAGATCAGTAATGCAATTAAAAATGAAAGGATAATTACTGCCACTGTAAACCACGACTTTAAAGCGTCACCAATAGATTGTCCGCCTTTGTTATTTGTCTTGCTCATCTTTAATTTGTTTTTTAATTATTAATTTGTGAACTGATAGTTTCTTAACAAGAAGCAAAAATATTAAAAATTATTAAAACAAGGTAATATCTTGGTTAATTAATTGCTTTGTACTTAATATATTCCTGCACAAGAGCAATTGAAAGATATTATTCTTATTTTCTGATTTTAAGTTCGAGACTTTTGAGAATACCCTTAGCTTTCTCGGTATAATTTGGGTCCGGAGGTTGAATGGCGAGGACCTTGTTGCAGTAATCGATCGATTCCCTACCAAATTGCTGATCTTTCGTGTCTGTAAATTGAACCAGGTAATAGTAAGCAAGGTAGGAATATGATTCCAATAATTCTTTTGCGTTCTTTACCGAATCAGATTTTGCCTTTTCAATCAGCACCTCGTATACTGGCTTTGCCAGTCCAAGTTTACAGGTCGTATCAATGTTCACCAATGATCTTGCACGCCACAGGTAACCTTGTAGATGGTCAGGTATCAATGTGCTGAAATACATTAATGTGCTATCAGCTTTTCCCCATTTCTTTATGTTATAATATGCAAGTCCTAAAGCAAAATAATCACCTGGAACAGCTTTATTCCGGGCAATCTTTTGATTATAATCCTCAATTGCCTTATCGTACTTTTTGAGTTTCATCATCGACACTGCAGCTTCTGAAAGAAGGTCAGAACGGGAAGTATCCATTTGAAAAGCTTTCAGTAAATTTTCGTGAGCAAGGGAGTCTTGTTTTGTTTTGGCATAAGACCTCCCAAGATAAACATAGTCGGTGGCACGGATTTTATCCGGTTTTGCCCGGTTGAAGAATTTTTTACCATATAACAAGCCTTTGTCGTATTGTCCGGTTTCATAGTAAGAATAAGCCAATGCACGGTTCAGATCATTGTTGGAAGTATCAGTTTTCAATATTTCGTTGAGTTGGTTGATGGCTTCTGTATAATTTTTAAGTTCGATCAGGGTATTTACATACTGGATACGTGCCGTTGTGTTTCCACCGGATAACTGAAGGAACTTTTTGTAATTCTGCTTGGCTTCATCGTTGCGGTTTGCACGTGATAAAAGGTATCCCAATTCGCGGTATGCAGGAGCAAAGGAAGAATCGATTTTAACTACTTCCTGGTAATAGGTCAGGGCATCCTTGTAATTTCTTGCACGCATCCACAATTGACCAACACGTAATTTTGCAAAAGGAGCTTTTGGATTCAGGGATTGCGCGATATTGTAATTCAGGATGGCTTTGGATCCGTCGTTGAGCATGAAAATATATGCATCGCCTTTAACTATGTAGAGGTCATAATTTTTGCTGTCGAGTTTTTCGGCTGTCCGTAAATATCCAAACACCAATGTTGTATCGTATACACCGGATTTAATGTAAGCATTGGCAAGCCTGATATATACGGTCGCTTGTTTATCCGGTGCCATTACAAGCCCCTTGTTTGCCTTGGAAGGAAGGAGTGACACTGCTTTGGAAAAATTTTGTTGCGCTTTGGGCTGATCTTTCAGCATTAGGGCAATTTGTCCTATTCCGACATAGTTTAACGGGTTGGCCGGATCCATTTCAGATCCTCTTGAAAAAAGCATTTTTGCAGAATCCGACAATTCTTTGAACGAATTATTGATGGTATCTGAATAATATTCCTGGAGATAATTTTCACCGTAATAATAATAAATATCACCATTTTTCAGGTCTTTCTGCAAAAGGGCTATAAAGGCTTTATTTGCATCCTCGAACCTTTCTGCTCTTGTCAGCTTTAAGGCAGCCTGAATATCCTGCGCATGAACCCGGGTGGCACCGAACAGAATGGTAAACAGCAACATAATTCCCCATGTCAATTTAAAAATCCTTGTCATAAATAGTTCTCCTACAAATTAGTGTTTCACTTCAACAAGCCTGACGGGCATGGAAGCAGGAACCATGCCAGAATGTAAAATAATGAGTTGTCCTTTTTCCCCTGCAATAAAAGCTGAAATGCCATAAGCAAGTCCGATATAGGCTTGCCGGTTGATACAATATACCTCCCGGGTAAAAGGATATAGGCCTTCAGCTATGTATCCCGGGTGAGGGATATAAAACTCACCATTGGGATTGTTGCTACCCGGTGAACTGATGCCGACGACCTTGACCCTGTTGAGGAAGGAATGAGAAATCGTATCATTTTTATCGCTTACCCAATTTACACTAATCACACCGATTGAACTTTTGTTCTTCTCAACAAAATTGATGACCTCTGCATTATTCAACACGGCGAAACATAAATCCGGCAATTTGGGAAGATTAAACTTCTCCCTGAAATATCGTGTGTTGCAGGATTTATAATTATCAAAAACGATCTTCAGGTCCTTGAGCTTCGATTTCGGATTGATCTCTTTCCATGTCTTGATCTTTCCTTCAAAAATATCTTTCACCTGGTCAAAGAACAAGGTGGTGTCAGGATTTTCCTTGTTCAGGATAAACGCAACGGCATCGTATGCGATCTTTGTGGTTTTGGGATAGATCTGCCTGGCATTTAAGCGGGTTTCCTCATCCTGAGTGAGTTTCCTGTTGACAACCATCAGCGAAACCGAATCTTTCATGAAAGCATTGATAATATCGGCCTCATTCCTGCATAACGTATCGATCCTGGCATAAGGGTAAAGCGACTGGAAAGTATATAGCTCCGCATCGATAAGAAGGCTGTATGAATCATCGATTCCGATTTTAAACTTACCCGACGTGGGAGTGTCTGTGTCTGTCGATTTCGGAGCGCCGCCGCAACCTGAGAGGAGGACAATTCCGCAAACGATAAAAAAACCCGGTAAACGGGAAATCATCGGTGTTTTCATCTTCCTAAGGTTTAATCTGCCAAAGCTAGTAGGTTTTACTGATGATAAAACACAAATATATTAAAATTATTTTCGCAATATCAAATTATTGTGGTGATTATCGCAGGTCGGGCGACAACAGAAATTCCTTTTTCTATTTATTCTTTCTCTTTTTCCTCTCTAGTCTTTGTGAAAATCCTTGCTAATCGCCAGCCTCCGTAAAGAAACAGGAAAACGGCAAAGATTACTTTGATCTCTTTGGTCAGCCCATTAAACCTGGGACTTAGAAGCAGGTAAAACCCCAGAAAGAAGTACAGTAATATAACAGCAATGGAAAATATTTTCCAGTATTTTGACATGAAGTAATTTATTTTATCACCATCCAGTAAGGAAGATCGGGATCAACGGCCCATTGATTCCAGTATGCAGGAGTCACCGGGTGGCTATCAGGCCGGAGTATCTTTTGTTCATAAACTCGGATTACCGGATTGAAAACAAGGTCGGTAACTCCCAGGATCCATGTTTCCATCTGTGTGCCGTCTTTAGCCTTTTCTTTCTCTATTTTGACCTCATATCCGTTCTGTTGGAGAAGTTCCTTCAGGAAAAGGCAGCGGTCTTTATTTAAACCTGTTTCGACAACAGTAGAACGAATACCTTCTATTTCAGCAACGACATGTTTGCCATTATTCAGCGCCATAGTATTTTGTTTTTTCTTACGGTGCAAACTTACGAATAACCCGGAAATAACAACAGCTGTCTTCAGAGGACAGCTTTTGTTGTATATTTTTTCTGCAGATTAATACAAGCCGTAACTAAGTTTCATGATGAACTCATATACAGGGCTTGCGAAACCGATAATGATAATACCTGCAATACACATTGCAAGACCTAGTTTCGTGTAAACGTCGCTCTTAAAATAGGCGATTGGCCGGTCACTCCGGTTCAGGAATATAGCTTTTACAACGAGCAAGTAATAATAGAGGGAAATGATCGTGTTAAGCACTGCGATAAGGACCAGGATGTACATTCCCTGTTTCGCTGCAGCGGTGAACAGGAAAAATTTCCCAAAGAACCCTGCTAAAGGGGGAATGCCGGCAAGGGAGAATAAGGCCAGCATCATGGTCAGGCTAAGCATAGGATTGGTGCGATAAAGCCCATCATAATCATCAATGCTCTCTTTCCCTGTCTTATTGGAAATGATGGTAGCCACACCAAAGGCACCAAGATTTGAAAAAATGTAAACCAACACGAAATAAACCACAGTGGTCATCCCTAATTGGCTTTGCCCGATGATACCCAATAAGATAAACCCGGCCTGGGAGATGGACGAAAATGCAAGGAATCTTTTGATGTTACGCTGCCGCATGGCAAAGAGGTTACCTATAGTCATGGTAAGAATGGAAATCACATAGATCACATCCCGCCACATCAGGGCAATTTTATTGAAAACAGTGTACAGGATGATCATAAAGATAAAAACCGCTGCGCCTTTTGAAATGACTGACAGGTAAGAGGTTACATTGATCGGAGCACCTTCATAAACGTCGGCTGCCCAAAGGTGGAACGGAACGAGGGAAATCTTGAATGCTATGCCGGCAAAGAAAAAAATAAACGCCAGGATTTGCAGCGGAGCAGAATTATAGGCTGCTGAAACTTCTGCGAAATAAACTGAACCGGT
>JBEKST010000149.1:0-8250 GCA_049516815.1 Bacteroidales bacterium
GAATCGGTTTTTAAGAACTCCATAGGCTTTATTAGGAATCCTGATTCCATGATAACCGTCATGAGCAGTTCCACTAACTTTATTCATCGCTAAGATTTCCTTTCCCTTGTCATATAAAATTAAATGATATTCTCCAGTAGGATTGTGAGGCTTATGAATATCATAAGAGAAAGTTCCTATAAGTGGTCTCCCTTTATCTCGTGACTCATTTAATTGCTGAATCTCTGATTCGACAATGTGGAATATCTTGAACGTTATTCCTTCAACTTCATAAGAGGCTTCTTCTTCTTTCATAGCATGGTGTTTTTAATTATTACTAGAATAATTATCAATTTGTGCAGAATTGCTAGTTGTCGGATTACATGGATATATTAAAATTAGTAAACTGGCGACTGACCCAATGCTGAGTCCTTAAAACCGAAGTTATATCCTAAGTCAGAAACAATTTTCTTTATCTTTTCTTTACAAACATTATCAGAAGTCGGTGAAAAAACGATTCTGTCAATAAGTTGATTTACGTCAATATTGAAATATTTACCCAATGGATTCTCCTGTGTTGACCAATACTTTCCAGTAAAGTCAGACGATGCTTGCTGATCTTCAAAGAACAATCTAAACTCGGATTCATGGCTGAATTCTTTACGTTTATGAATTACAGGTGTGATTGTGTTCACTGTATTAACAGGGTATTCCTTTATGCTATGATAAATGTCCTTACTATAATCAATATACCTTACCTTGCTCGCATAAACATTCTCGGCAGTGTTATTAAAAGCATTCTTAATTCTTGCAATATTTGATTGAATTGCAACTCCTTCATTTGTTTTGAGATAAATTCTCCACATGGCATCTGATTCATTGGTGTTTATGTGCCAACAATTAATTACCGTTGCTTGTTTGACTCTTTGAAAAAAGGACGACATGTTCTCAACTTGTTTTGTTGCTTCAACTGGATCATTTTTTGATCGTTCCATCGATACTTTTTGTCGATACCTAAATTCTCTTAGTGGTGTGGAGCATTCAAACGGGTCTGCATACTTGTCGGCTCTGCAGAAGAACATTCTTTTTTTTTTAAAATTATTACACGGTGAAGCAAGCAAAATATCGTGAGGTTAACAAGTTTTTATAAATCATTATTTTCAATTAATGATAACTGACCGATCTTACTTATGGATTTACTCAGTATTACTTACTATTGGTAGTTAGGATGCATTCTTAATAATTAGTAATAATCTTACTAAGACACATGTCATATATAAATATGCTTCCACCTCGAATTGACTAAAATCATGTCTGTTTTCTGATGCATGTCTACCGTATTCATTCCCGTAATCAATGTAATTGGCCAAGATTTTCTTCCAATGGTTAGATAACCCAGAGGACTTAATGAGGTCTATCTTATTGTCTATTAATGTTCCTTTGTTATTCAAGATTTGTCTTGATAATCCTTCAATGCAACGGTAACAATTTTCAATTACGCCATATTTTGATCCTGCCCTGTAATTTTCGAGAGCATTCCGAAGATCTTTGTCTTCATTAGGGTAAGAACTAAGTGAAGACAATGAATATTCAATTAATTCGTGATCAAGTAATTCTTCACCTTTCGGAAAGAACATACCAGATTTATAAGATATCCCTAATTCAGTTCCAGATAATTTTAGAAGTCCCTCAATGGATTCATCCAAAAAAGTTAACCTCTTCGCATTCTCTTGATAATACTGTCTAACGAGCACAAGTAATTTTAGTATGTTCAAGAAATCTTCTTTTACAACTTCGTTTAATTCGGGGATTTCTTCCATGTTGTGGAAAGGAGAATTGTCATCAATAATTTTTCGAGGGTTAAGACCGAATTGAATACAAATGGTTGAAAAAAGGCCTTTATATTCCAAGTGATTAAGTGTTCGATGCCTAAATTCTTGGAGGAAGTAAATAACTCGATTAACAAATGCAATTCTTTCCGCCTCAACTGATGGAGAGATCCCGAAATTTTTATTAAACTCTTTTTGCATAAGGATAACTTTAAAAATCATTGGGCAATGCCGTCAGCAATTGTCCATTTCACCTGCAAATTACAAAATAATAAAATATCTATGTATGTCTGATGTTTTTGTAATCAAGATGGGTCAAATAAAGATAAATATCCGAACCATCTCGATCCTAGGCCCCCTGCAGTGTTCTTGTGTTATTAATCTATGTGGAATATTACCTATGCTGGAAGAAAATCTTGTCTTTTAACTAAAGGGGAAAGGTTATAATGATCAAATTAGGATGATAATACTTGCTATGATAAGTTGGTGATTTGTAAGCATAATTCCTCAGTTCCTTTGTTTATTTCAAGGAGGACCGTTATTTTCCCTAAATCCCAAAATCTTCCTGCCCAAATGTGGTCATTGATTTCTTTATTCTCCCCTGGCCAATCATATTTTCCTTTAAACACAATATCAGGTCCAAATAGTTTAACTGCTTTATTAACCACTCCTTCGTATTCTCTGTAAAAACTGAAATATGAATAGTTATGCGTTGTTCGAGATAAAAGAATAAAGTCTTGTCCACTTTGCTTTATCCGATCAATCCTATTGAAGTAACCTAAATAATTAGCGGCAGGTTTAATAGTTGTTGTTTGTCTATTATACCGAATTGATGGCTTTGATTCTAATACTAATCCGCTTTTAAGGTCATTGTTAATGAGGTCGAAAAAGATATCTGTACTCTGTTCAAAATTGTTTGAGAGGATTTTGAAGAATGGAATAAATTCATCAATATGGATCACTTTAGTTTGAATGTTTAAAAGCCTGTACATTGCTCTAGTCTTCTTTAAAAATCCTTGATCTTCTGATACAACATAATCACAGAATGCACCATAATATCCATGATATCCATCATTCATTACATTTCTAAATCGGACATTCTTTGATGGCTCTTTACTTATTCCCAGTAGGTCGAGGGTGAAATATGCTTTAATAAAGAAATCATAATTAGATATTACTTTGTCACCATTTGGATTAAGATTTGCATTAACATAATCAGTAAATGATTTTTGTAATACCGAGTTTTTTAGATCGTCATTAAAATCGATATTATCATACTCAACTGTGTACTTTCCATCATTGATATTCAGATCAACAATGTTCCGTAAGTCTTTATAAACAGTTTTATCTTCTTCTAATAACTTTAATTTCCCCATAATATATTCTGCCAATTCCATTATACTCATTTCCGAAGCACCTAAGGGCAGAATTTTACTTAATACTGAAGAAATATCTTCTGGCAAATTTTGAAGTTTGGAAAGACCTATGTCAATATTCTGCCTTGTCAAGATCTCTCTGGCTTTGGCGAATTGTTCCTTTTGTTCTTGTGTGGCATAACTTAAATCAATATTCTCAAAGAAATTTGTTAATGAAAAATCTTCTGTATTTTCAGTGTCTTTGAAAGCATCAAGAGGTCTGACTAAATATGGGTTTGTCTTTTTTTCGATAGCATGATATGAAAGATAGTTGTCACCGACAAGCGTTTCAATGAATTCCAATTCCTTGAATTTAATGTCTGTCTTGTCGGTCTTCAAGTCAAGCATATGCCCATGTGAATAGCAGTATAGAAAGTTGTGTTTATTGGCGTACAAATCGGAAAGAAACTGCTGATAAATTGGATCAACACCCTTGAACAAGTGACTAAATACCTGCTTATCAAAATAAATCCTTTCCATTTGAAACTCTAGTATTTGCAAGTAAATGTTACTAAAAGTAAAAACCCTTATTTACGTTAAACAAATTTCTATAAGCAAGTCAGCCTTTCTGCGATAGGCCATATTGCAGTTCCACGAGATTAGTTTCAAATTTTTTTGATAAAATCAATAAAGAGTCCCAGAAATGAATTTATAAACCAAATAAAAGCAATATGAGGTTGAGGTAATAGATAAAAAAAGTAAAATGTATGCGGTTGTTTGGCAAATTATTGTGGTAAATGATAATACTATTACTGAACCAATTATAACTGCCATTCCTACTATAAGTACTCGTTTAAGATCTGATTTCTTTTGTTGTGAATTTGTTGTCAGTTCATCAAATCTTGTTTTAATGTATTGAAGTTTATGACATTTTTCTGGAAGTCGTTCATTAAGATTGACGAAATATTATAATACTTCATTCATTGAAGGCTCAATATCTTCGAGTTTTCTATATTCGATAGCAGTTTGAAGTCTTAGCCATAAGGGCCTTATAAGAATTTCGAGTCTTGAGGCGTCCAGAAAATCTGTTGCCATTCCAAGTAGACTATCTTTTATTGATTGGAAACGAAACATAGCGAATGCTCCTGTAATTGCCACTATAACGGCTAATACCTGTGCGATGGTGCTAAAAGTATAATAGATAGTGTTTTCCATGGGATTTTTATTTCTATACTTTGGATGTCTTCATTGGCTATTTTTTTTCTGAAGGACGTTAAGGTTGAATTTTTCAGGGTGGAGGCCTTTTTTATCCCGGTAAAAATCCATTATGACTGCCATATCCTTTTCATAATCACCGGTTGGATATAAGAGTGAACCGATGCCGCCGGTTTTCGTTCCGTAATCGATAAATGCAAGCGCAATCGGAACCTTTGCTGCCATTGCAATGTAATAAAACCCCTTCTTCCAATGGCCTACTTTTCGTCGTGTCCCTTCAGGTGTTATAACAACCACCATGGCCGGATTCTTTTTAAAAAGATCTATTGCCTGTTCAACCAGGTTGTTTTTGTGCCCCCGGGCAACCGGTACTCCACCCAGCCGGCGAAGAACCCAACCTAAGGGGAAAACGAATGCCTCTTTTTTTATAAAAACCCGTATCGGTAACTTTGATGACCAGAAGGTCATCCGGCCAACAACAAAATCCCAATAACTGGTATGGGGAGCAACGATCATGACGGCTTTAACGACACCTTTCGGCATGACAGCGCTCGTACGCCAACCAAATACCCGTAAAATAAACCACGACAACGCTGAAATCATTTTTCCAAAGAAATTATAAAATCATGCGAAATATAATTGTCAAGGCTCATGCACACATTTTGCGAAAACCGGATTGCATTACCGGCAATCCACTCCCAATCAGCTGCAGATAGAATAGGAATCTTTTCACAAGTGATCCCCATCGTAATGAATCCATAAATCAGCCCTGCATTAAACGAATCTCCTGCCCCAATCGTACTCACCGGTTCGATTTTGGGAACCGCGACAGAAATCGCATGCTTCCCAGTAAGGATGCTGACAGCTTTGTTCGAACGGGTATAAATCAGCATCTGGTTATCCCTTGTCAGGATCCTTGCATAAGCATCCCGGGGTTCCCTGACTGCAAAAATATGAAGAAAATCTTCAGCCGATCCCCTTATGATATTGGCATAGGAGATATTCTCTACGATACGGGACATTACCCGAGGAAGTTCAGCGAGATGAGGCCGGCGAAAGTTAGGATCATAAAGGATCAGGGCATTGTTTTGCCTTGCAGCGGAAAGAATAGCTGTTAATTTTTCATGTATTCCGTCAGCCAATGAAAAAAATGAACCAAACAGGATAATATCATCTCTCGTAGGAAACGGCAACTTTCCCGTTAACCTTTCCTTTGGCAGATCAGAATAAAATGAATACCCGGCGTCTGCCTGTCCGTTGAGGAAGGCCAGGGCAAGTGTCGTTTTCCCGTCTGTGTAACGATTGATATATGAGGTGCCGACACGATTTTCCTGAAGGAACCTGATGATCTTTTCACCGGGTTGATCGGCGGCAATTTCACTGATGAACTCAACGCGGATTCCCGCACGTCCCAGTGAAACAGCAGTATTCAACATGGAACCACCGGGTTTCGCAGCTACCGGCTGGTCGTTGCTGAAAATAATATCAAGAACCGTTTCGCCGATACAATATACTGCCCGGTCAGAAGATAGGATATGTGATGTGGGATGTGTGATGTGCAATTAGGGATTTTGGATCAGTTTTCGTAATTCGCCTGACTGCCGGTAGGCAGGTAATTCGTAATTCTTTTTTAGCTTTCAATTTCCAGATCCAGTTGTTCACGAAGATCGAGAAGTCCTGGATTCTTCTCAGCCATCCTACCGAATTTTTCACGGTCGGTATAAGGCTTTAACCCGATAGGATGATCAGGTACAATGATCTGCAGATGAATCTTCGGATTGTTCAGCTTTGATATCAGGAATTTCAGAAGGTCATTCCGCTTCTGGTTTAAATCTTCAGCCAATACTTTATTATCCACACAAAATTCGATCAGGAAATCTTCTTTCAACACCGGTCGGTGTTTCTTCAGCGTTGTTGATAAAGGCGGCATCGAACTGCGCAAAGATTCGCTGAACTGGTCCCATGCAGTTTCCAATTGTTCAAGGGTAAAAGAGGAAACAGTAATATATTCCCCGGTTTTCTCCTCGGCCCGGGGTGGGTTTTTTTCTGTCTCCTTTTGCTGAGAAGAAGTCATGTCTTTGATCGACAAAGTTCCGGGAAAGGCTCTTGATTCCTTAGGTTTTACATTTTCTGCAGGTTTTGGCTGGGATGCGGGTATAGGATCAGGCGTTTTATTTTCAGTGTTTTTGAGTATGATGCACATCTGCATCAGGGCTAGTTCGAGGTGCAGGCGTTTGTTGTTGCTGATCTTGTAGTTGAGGTCGCATTTGTTGTTTATTTCCAATACCTTCAGAAGAAAATCCACAGGGCAGAGCGTTGATTGTTCCAGGTAACGGTTCCGGATGGTTGGGGTTGTTTCGAGTAACTTAACGGTGACAGGATCTTTGCATACCAGCAGGTTCCTGATATGTTCGCCGAAACCGATGAGGAAATGCTGACCATCAAAGCCTTTATCGAGGATCTCATTGATCGTAAGCAGGGTAGAGGAGATGTCTCCACTCAGGATATGGCCGGTAATGTTGAAAAAATATTCATAATCCAGAACATTCAGGTTTTCCAGAACGGTTTCGTAGGTCAGGTTGTGGCCGGCAAAACTAACCAGCTGATCAAAGATCGAAAGGGCATCGCGCATGGCTCCATCTGCTTTCTGGGCAATGATATGAAGGGCATCTTCTTCCGCAGTGATTCCTTCATTCGTGGCAACATAATTCAAATGCCCAGCGATATCTTCCACCGTGATCCGTTTAAAGTCGAAAATCTGGCAGCGTGAAAGGATAGTGGGTATGATCTTGTGTTTTTCTGTGGTTGCAAGGATGAATTTTACGTAGGCAGGCGGTTCCTCCAGGGTCTTGAGAAATGCATTGAAAGCGGAGGCCGAGAGCATATGGACTTCATCAATGATGTAAACTTTGTATTTCCCCACCTGGGGTGGAATCCTTACCTTATCCACCAGGTTCCTGATCTCATCTACTGAGTTGTTCGAAGCGCCGTCCAGTTCATAGATATTGAAAGAAGCATTTTCATCAAAGGAAACACAGGATTGACATTTATTGCATGCTTCCATGGCCGGGGAAAGGTTCTCACAATTGATCGTCTTTGCCAGGATTCGTGCACAGGTGGTTTTTCCGACTCCTCTTGGTCCGCAGAACAGAAACGCCTGCGCCACCTGGTTATTATGGATGGCGTTTTTCAGGGTATTTGTGATGGATTTCTGCCCCACCACCATATCAAAGGTTTGTGGACGGTATTTGCGGGCAGATACAATAAAATTCTCCATAAAAATTACAGCAGGTTTACTTTAGTTGGAATCAAAGGTACAAAAATTTTTCTTGTTCCATTTACAGTCATGCTTGCTGTTGATTTTTTTCGTACTTTGGCTTCAGGAAACAGTCTATGGAAAAGTTAATGGTTTACCTTCCACAGCTTTCGACACGGGCAGAATACATTTTTACCCTGCTGTTGAGGGATCTGATGGGGGCAGAAATGATCATGACAGACCGTCGCGAAGACTATTTTTCTTATGCTGGCCCCCGCCTTGAATATGTCACAGAACCCTCGGGAGAAGGTATATTTATCCGTTCCTGTGGTCTGCTTATGGAGAAGTCGGTAAATCCACAAACCCTCGAGCTCTTTACCTTCAAAAATTATCCGGCATTTTTTCCTGTCCATGATGACCGTTCGGCCTTTCCTTTTGACATATTTGCAGCTGCTTTCTACATGGTTACACGGTACGAAGAATATCTTTCCTTTATTCCCGACCGGTTTGGGCGGTTCAGGGCTTCCGACAGCATTGCAACAACCGGAATTTTTTTATCGATTCCCATCGTGAACCTATGGACAAATCTACTGAAGGATCATATCAGGGTGGTTTA
>JBEKST010000150.1:0-7227 GCA_049516815.1 Bacteroidales bacterium
GTCAACTGATAACACTTCTGATATTGCCCATTCCTACGAGGATGTTCAATATGTTTATCAACCGAACCAGGGAGTGGCTGTTGCCCGGAATACAGGTATTTCCAAAGCCCGGGGAAAATTTATTGCTTTCCTTGATGCTGATGATACCTGGCATCCGGACAAATTGGAAATTCAGATCCGACACCTTATAGAACATCCTGACATTGGAATTAATATCTGTAAAATTCAAAATTTTTTCGAGCCCGGAATTTCCTTGGGCCCAAAGATTATCAGTGCCCTTCATGAGAATGACCAGATCGGCATGCCGACCATTGTAACATACAGGGATATTTTTGATAAGATTGGTTGTTATGATCCTCGTTACAAGGTCAGCGAGGATTTTGATTGGTTCATTCGTGCCAAAGATGCAGGAATAAAGATGGCAATCCTACCGGATATCCTTCTGAACAGGCGCATCCATAATCATAATCTGTCCATACATAATCCGCAGGCCTGCCTTGCAAATAGGCTGCAAATCATGAAGGAATCCATCGAACGACAACGAAAAAAGAAAGGAGGGCCAAATGGAGAAAAATAATCCGCTGATAAGCGTTATTATACCCGTATATAACGAGGAACAATATTTATCTGAAGCTCTTGACAGTGTTCGACAACAATCGTATTCCCCTGTTGAGATCATTGTAATTGATGACGACTCGGTGGATAATTCCGCGACGATAGCAAAAAGTTATCAAACGGTAAAGTATTTTTTTCAGTCAAAAAGCGGAGTTTCAGTAGCATTGAACAAAGGATTAGGGATTGCATCCGGAGATTTTTTTGCCTTTCTCGATGCCGATGATATCTGGGAAGAACGTAAACTTTCGCTTCAGATGGAAGCCTTAAGAAAAGATCCATCCCTGGATGCTGTTTTCGGACACCACCGGCAGTTTATCAGCAGGGATGTATCCCGGACAATAGAGGACTGGCGAATCCTGCCTGCCCCATTTAAAGGAGCCATGCTGATCAGGCGTGAATCTTTTTTTCGTGTTGGATTATTTGATATAAGTCTGACTCTTGGTGATTTCATTGATTGGTATAAACGTGCGATGGAAGCCGATCTTAAATTCCTGATGCTGCCTGATATTGTTATGAGACGGAGGATACACGACGATAATTCAAGCGTTCGTAACCGGCATGCAAAGAAAGATTACGTGAAGATCATGAAAGCTGCCCTCGACCGGAAAAGAAAAAAGGAAGCAGAACAGCAGCAGAATTCAACTAACCCTGAAACAGGCAAATAACAGAACCTATGAATTTGTCGGCCTGGAAATACTATATTTTATTTTACCGGAGACTTCTCATACCACTGGCTGCATCGGTTTTGATTTCTGCCGTACAAGCCGGCCTGGTTGTTCCGATTGTGCTTATTATCCGGTATACTTTTGATACTATTATACCATCCCGTGATACCCGACATATAATTATTGCTGGTATCATCCTCGTGATCCTTACGATTGTTAATAGCGGCATCACATTACTGACACGTCATTTATCCCTCAAGACTACCAAGAGGGTAATCCTTGAGCTTCGGAATGTTTTGCTGAATAAATGTTACGGGTTACCACGTTCATATTACACACAAACAGATATAAGCAGGTTGCACTCAAGCATTGTACAGGATACTTTCAGAATCGATGTAATGAGCAATGCCCTGGTCGCTCAATTTCTTCCTTCCATTGTGATTGTAGCTGGCCTCATTGGCGTTTTGTTGTTCCTGAACTGGATGCTCTTTTTGGTCATGATAATCATTGTTCCCTTGTTATATCTGGTACGGCAGCTGCTGAAAAAATCCCAGGCATCACGTGTCAGAGCTTATCATCGTTCATTTGAAAAATTCAGCCAGGGTATCATTCATCTTTTACAAAAGATGGATCTTACAAGATCCCAGGCAGCTGAAGGATTTGAGATAAGGAGGCAACAGCAGAATTTTGAACAGGAGCGTAAGACCAGCCAATCCATGGCCTGGCTTAATGCAGCGCATGGGTTGATACAGAGTGGAATTTCATCTATATCAGGCATTCTCATCCTGGTGATCGGGGGTATTGCAGTTAGTAAAGGAACGATGTCCCTAGGAGCATTTCTCTCATTTTTTGTTGCAGTCACTTTTCTGAACACATACTTGCAGATAATTTTTTCAACGATACCTCAGATCATTGAGGGGAATGAATCACTGAACACCTTGTATGATATGATCTGCCTGGAGTATAAGCTTCCTTATAACGGACTGAATGAAATATCATTCAGCGGGGGGATTTGTCTTGAATCAGTAAGCTTTGGATATAAAAATGAGCATTTACTGAAGGAAATAAATCTATCAATAAGGCCGTCTTCCATTGTTATACTTATAGGGCCGAATGGTACCGGGAAAAGTACCATCGTCCATCTGATCATGGGCTTTTACAGACCACAGGATGGAATTGTTCTTGCTGATGATCATCCTTATAATAACCTTGACATCATTTCCCTGCGTAAACATATTGGTGTAGTTTTACAAGATCCCGTGATCTTTTCAGGAACTATCAGAGATAATATCGCCTATGGAAACCCTGAAGCAAGTGAAACAGATGTTGAAAAAGCCTGTGAACTGGCCGTTGCCCTTGATTTCATTAAAGGGTTGCCGCAGGGTTTTAATACGCCTGTAGGTGAAGGAGGTGTATTGCTTTCAGGCGGCCAACGACAACGCATTGTAATCGCACGTGCCCTGTTACGAAAACCAAAACTACTCATTTTCGACGAACCGACAAATCATCTTGATGAACCTACTGTATCTCGATTGCTGGGTAATCTGAAGAAACTGGAGGAATCTCCGGCTATTCTTATTGTAACCCAGGATGTTAATATCTCCAATGAAGCCCATGTCATTTATTTCCTTGATGAAAAAGGCCATATTACCAGGAGAGAAGGCCGGAGTAATCCGGATTTAGATTTTAGTAAAGTTTGACCTGGGTATAATGAATAACGTTTTGTTACATAAAAGTGGCAATAAAGTGGGATGCTGGCCTACAGAACAGCAGGAATTCCTTTTAAAAGCAGCTCTCCTTCATGGAAAGGAAGCAAAGGATGCATGGGCTGCATGGCGCAATGCGGTTGATCTTGATAATATCGACCATGAATCACAGATGCTTCTGCCTTTGCTTTACCGTAATCTATCATCGTTGGGCATAAAAGATCCCAATATGAACAGGTATCAGGGAGTTCAAAGGAAAACATGGGCAAAAAACCATTACTTTTTTCATGAAGTCGAGAATCTCCTTCGGGAATTTAATACTGCCGGCATTAAGACCATGCTGCTCAAAGGTTTCGCGATGATCATTTTATATTACAAAGATTATGGTCTTCGCCCGATGGGGGATGTAGATATTCTTGTTCCTGTTGAAAAAGCGAAGGAAGTCATTCAGATTTTATTCAATCAAGGATGGAGGATCCAAAAAGATTCAGGACCCTCATTCACTGAAGAATATCCGGCATTAATCGGTGAAAATCATTTTGAAAACACCCAGGGTCTCCTGCTTGATGTTCACTGGCATTTGTTGGAGGAATGTGCATATGCTGGTGCGGATGATGATTTTTGGATGGAATCTGTTGAGGCCAATATCCACGGGAATCTGACTGTTAATGTGCTGAACCCGACAGATCAGTTCTTCCATTTAGTTGTGCATGCGATGCGTTGGAATTTACAGCCTTTGGTACGCTGGGCGGCTGACGCAATGATGATCCTGAACAATGAGCATGATATTGACTGGAAAAGGATTATTTCACAGGCTAAGAGCCGTCGGTTGATACTACCTGTAAAAAACGGGACTACTTATCTGCATGATTTATTGGGGGCACCCATACCTGACCATGTGCTGAATGAAATACAGAAAATCTCGATTTCTCCGTTTGAATACCATGAATTTCGTTTTAAAAACCATTCAGGAAAATTGTTTGAAGGGCTGGTTGGAACATGGTTCCGGTACAGAAGGGTGGGAAACAAAAAATCTTTTGCTGGCCTTCTATGGGGATATTTAGAGTTCATTAAATATTATATGGAAGTAAAACATTTTTGGCAGTTACCTGTTCATATTACTGCATACGGGCTAAGGAAAATCCGTTTCGTCTTTAAATACTGGTTAAACTGATCTTCTACGGTTGATCGGAGTCCTACTTTTGTAATGCTGAACCTTTTCAGCGAGGTATTTGGAATGCCGGAAACGTGCCACACAAAGTGATTTTGATTTGTCTTACTTTATTTATGCTGTCTGAACAACCATTCCATCATTAGAGGATCGCTATATGCTGCTAACCACGAAAAATGTCCAACTTCTGGATATAGTGTAAACCCTGCATGGGCTCCAGCTTTAGCTAACGCTTCAACCATATCAAGCGAAAAAAGTGAATTCACAGCTGCATCTTCCGATCCGTGAAAAATCCAGATAGGAATATGTGCTATTGAAGCTGCTTTCGAAACATCACCACCGCCACAAACCGGAACAGCGGCAGCAAATAAATGAGGATACCTTTCTATAGCATCAAATGTGCCAAATCCCCCCATTGAAAGCCCTGTAATATAGATGCGGGTAGTATCAACCGAAAATCTTTTTATTAACTGATGAATAAGTTCAATTACTAGTGCCATTGTTTTGGTAGGAGAAGGCCGAAGTCGCAATTCTCTTGTATAAGTATTTTCGGAAAAATTAGACCAGTCTTGATTTTTAGGGCATTGGGGGGCAATGACAAAAGCTGGATGCATAACCATCATTTGGTCTGTTGCAAAATTCATGACACCCCATTTTAACTGTGCCTCATTATCGTTTCCCTTTTCACCCGAACCATGTAAAAAAATAACGAGTGGATATTTGCGCAAGGTGTCATAATCTGGGGATAGTAGTCGATAATTCAGGGTATCCTCTTTACCATTTGTATACTTGTTAAAGCTGAATCGGGATGATGATTGAGCAAATGTGAAGTTTATACCTACATAAACGAATAGGGATAGGAATAAAAGAATTGATTTTACTTCTGAGTTTTTCATCATGGTTATAAATTATTCGTTAATCATTGCGATTGCTCTTATTAATGAACTATTTGCATTTTCAATATTCAGTGGTAAATTCGTTTTTCAATGCCTGGTCGGCTGCTGTAATAAATTCACTCACTTATCCTTGAATTTTAAGTCCAAGCGGATCAGAGAGTATTTTTCCGGGCACTCGTCAAAGAAAGTCGATCTGCCTTTTTAAATAGTCTTCTAGTTGCATTTCGCTCTTTATTCTTCCGATATCAAAATTATCGGATTCGATATGTAAAGGTACAGATTCCCTGAATGCTGTTTCATAATAACCAGCACATGGTAACGGTTGTTGCTGTCCAGGATAAGTTATTGGTGATGAATATCGCTAAACAACTCGCCGAGAATGATGCTTGTCATTTGTGAAAAAAAATGACAATTTTACCAAAGAATGTACGGATGACATTATAGACCCATTCTGCTTCAAGGGAAAGATCAGAACGCCGATAGCTGATAAAGATGGGATACATTTCAGAGGATATTGTAACAGACGCCTAATTTAAATGAAAAAAGGTTACTTCTATCTTTGGGACGGGAAAATTATATTATTCTGAAGGTAATGGAGTATTATGATATTTATCCGGGAATGTGATGGCTTAGACATTTTAATAGTTTTCTTCCTTCATACATGGAACTACTCAGAACTATTTATTTTGTTGCCCAAAACTTGTTCAATCTATTTTTTCAATAGATTTGCTATACTCGATTTGTTTAAGTTCGTCAAGTTCACCAGCATCGAAACCAAATAAAAATAATATGGGGAACAGTAAAAACCACAGTATACTTAAAAGAACAGTACCGAGAATGAATCGGTTGATCGTTCTTTTAATTAGCCTGGAATTTGTTGTTCCCAATAATTCTTCATCGCAACATTTTACGAAAGTCTATTCAGGAACAAAATCGGATATCCGGAAAATAGTCATGAGAAGCAACCAGGAAGGATATTTTCTTACAGATAGAATATTCGCGATGGAAGGGTACGAATGGAAAAAGATGGAATTCCCGGAAACCAGGAAGACTGATAATTTCTTTCCTCTGTCTTCCAGTGATATCTGGTTTAGCGCTGCCCTTGAAACCAGCTCATCCATGCTGTATCACTTTCACGGAGGTATCATTGAAAATGTCAGGTTACCTTTTTCAAACCGCATATCTTCAATCTTTTTTCCTTCGAGAAACCTGGGATTCTTTTCAGGGTTCTCCGATGTTGCGATCTGGTCCGATGGCGCATTCACTAAATTACATCCATTACCGGTTGGGGACTATATAAGAAAGGTTTTCGGATGGTCTATTGACAGATTTTACGTGTTGGACAATGAGGATAAATTATTTGTTTTTCAAGATAACAAATACCGGCGACTTTTACCAGGCATGAAGGTCCAAGATTTTCAATTTATCACTGCGGATTATGGATTTGTGTTGAGCGGGGACGAGATCATTGAAATAAGTGGTTCAGAAATCAGGAAGATCTGTGAAGATGTTAAAATCAAAAATGCCTCGAAGATTTATATTTCGGACAACCATGAGATATGGTTAATCGGTAATAAAGGGCTTATTTTGTTTCTTAAAAACCACAAGCTTAAGGAGGTGACATATGGTGGCATTGAGACACTGAATGATCTGTCATTTACTCCAGATCATGATATCTGGATTGCGGGTGATGGAGGTGTGCTCTTATATAGTGGTAGCAAAAAAATTCCTCAGTATGGGGAAACCTATGCCGGCTTCTCTGCTCATAAACTCATCCATTACGGGATTGATGTGGACAATGAATATGGCGTGGCCATCAATGATTTTAACGAAGATGGCAAACTTGACATTTTCACGGTTTGCATTTACAACATGAACCGGATGTATATTAATCGCATCGATCCAAATAACGGATTGCCGATAGAAAGAAGTTTTTCCCAGGAGGGAACGGAACGCGGAGCATCAGGAATGATGAATGATAAAAAATCCGGGAGTCCTCCCCATCTGAAATTGGGTGTAGCGGTTGCCGATATTGATAATGACGGGGATCAGGATATCTATTTACCATCCCTGAATTCCAGGAATAATCTGTTGCTGAACAAAGGAAACGGATTTTTCAGGAACGTCAGCGATCAGAATGACCGTGCCTGTGATGACTTGAACCGATCAAATAT
>JBEKST010000151.1:0-7086 GCA_049516815.1 Bacteroidales bacterium
GGCGCTGATTTCTTTTATGAAAATGGGCTATTCACAGGATCCGGAATTTTCGCAGTTTTATGCCAATCCGTTGTATCTGAATCCAGCTCTTGCAGGAGCCGCAATATGCCCAAGGGCAATTGGCAATTTCCGTGATCAGTGGCCGTCTATTGGAGGCGCTTATGTTACGTATAATGCAGCTTACGATCAATACGTGAATGCGATCCATGGAGGAGTAGGTTTATTGGTGACTGCCGACAGGACCGGTGGAGGAAATTTAAATACCACCGAAATCAGCCTTATCTATGCTTACAAATTCAACATCACCAGCAAGCTTTCTGCCAGTGGCGCTTTGCAGGCCGGGTATTACCAGCGTCATTTATCCTGGGATAACCTGGTATTTGAAGACATGATAGATCCGCGGCTTGGTGTCATTCAACCTACAAAAGAGAACCCTCCTGACCATTCTACTATCGGAGCCCCTGATTTTGCAGCGGGTATTATGCTTGGGTATAACGAGCAGTATTATGGAGGCGTTTCGGTTTCGCATCTTTCACAACCCAGGTTCGGGTTTTATAACAGCAATACCACTACACTCGATATGAAATTCACCGTGCATGCAGGTGGAGTGATCAACCTGAAAGAAAGCGGGTACGGGGATGAACGTGAATTCAGCATTTCTCCGAATATTCTTTACCAGCAACAATTCAAATTTCACCAGTTAAATATCGGAACCTACCTTACGATCGATCCTATGATCATCGGGGTATGGTTCAGGCATAACTTTGAAAATGCCGATGCATTGATCCCGTTATTGGGAGTTCATTACAAAAACTTTCGTTTCGGGATTACTTACGACGTGACCCTTTCAAAGCTGAAAGGCTCCACTGGCGGGGCTTACGAAGGATCCGCGTCCTGGCAATTCCCCTGTATTGAAAAAAGAAGGCACATTAGGGCAATAAAATGCCCCAGATTTTAGTTATTTATACAAAATCTTTCAATAATGAAATTCAATAAACATCTTCCCGCACTTATGATGGCATTTGTCCTCATATTGCTCGGTTCCTGTAAAAAAGAAATGTCAAAAACCACCGGCTGGGATTACAACAACCCCAAAAACGGAGGATTTGAAGTCCGGCCTTATACTGAACAACAAACAGGACCGGGGTTAGTATTTATTGAAGGCGGTACTTTCACTATGGGACAAACCCAGGATGACGTGATGTTTGATTGGGATAACCAGCCCAGGAGAGTGACCGTTTCAAGTTACTACATGGATCAAACCGAGGTAAGGAACCTTGATTACCTGGAGTACCTCTACTGGCTGAACCATGTGTACGGTACCGATTATCCTGGCGTATACCGCAAAGCTTTACCGGATACGTTGGTATGGCGCGACAAACTGGCTTACAACGAGCCGCTTGTTGAGTACTACTTCCGGCATCCGGCCTACCGTAATTATCCCGTGGTAGGAGTCAGCTGGGTGCAGGCCAGTGATTATTGCGCATGGAGAACCGACAGGGTCAATGAAAACCTGCTGATACGGAAAGGAATTCTATCGTTGGATCCCTCCCAGAAGGATGAAAACAATTTCAATACCGAATCCTATCTTGCAGGGCAATATGAAGGTCTTGTTAACAAACCTATGCCTGACCTGAACCCGAATGGTACAGGGACCCGCAAAATACGGATGGAAGACGGACTCCTGCTCCCAAAATACAGGCTCCCGACCGAAGCAGAATGGGAATTTGCCGCACTCGGACTCATTGGAAATACCCTCTACGAAAGAGTGGTTGAACGGAAAAATTACCCCTGGAACGGTAGTTATACCCGTACGAGCGAATCCAGGTATTACGGTGGTTTCATGGATAACTTCCGCAGGGCTAAAGGCGATTACATGGGCGTTGCCGGCAACCTGAACGACGGTGCCGATATCCCCGCCCCTGCCGCTTCTTACTTCCCCAATGATTACGGGCTTTATAATATGGCTGGTAACGTCAGCGAATGGGTTCTCGATGTTTACAGACCTATGAATTCTATGGAAAACACCGATCTGCGTCCTTTCCGTGGTAACACTTTTAAAACCGAAGTTCGTGATGCGGAAGGATTTATCGCCCAGAAAGATAGCCTTGGCCATCTGAAATACCGTGATGTTACAACGGTAGAAGCCATCAACCGTAAAAATTACCGTGCCGCAGATAACATCAATTATCTCGATGGTGATTATGCATCCAACATCGGTGTTGACTGGAAAAATCCCCCGAAGGATACTTCCTCTACAAATCTGATGTATGAATACGGGAAAACCTCTATTATTACAGACCATGTCAGGGTTTACAAAGGCGGCAACTGGAAAGACGGGGCTTATTACCTGAGTCCCAGCGTCCGCAGGTTCCTAGACCAGGATGATGCTTCCGATTGTATCGGGTTCCGTTGCGCAATGACCCGTGTGGGAGGCTCTATCCCCGGGAAATAAAACAAAAACGAAATTAATTGAACCCCGTTTCGAAAAGGAAACGGGGTTTTTTATTTACTTTGTAAAATATCTAATTCCCCATAGATCTTGATGACGGTTGAAAATTTATACGACCTGTTCCTGCAACACCCTGAGATATCTACCGACAGCAGGCAGATATCGGAAGGCGCTCTTTTCTTTGGGTTGAAAGGGGATCATTTTAACGGGAATGAATTTGCCGGAAATGCCATAGATAAAGGTGCTTCGTTTGCCATTATTGATGAATCACGTTACTACCTCGATAATCGCTGTATCCTTGTGGAGAATGTTCTTGCCTCATTACAGCAACTTGCAAATCACCACCGGAACCAGTTCCGGATTCCTGTTCTTGCCATTACCGGCACGAATGGAAAAACCACCACCAAGGAACTTATTCATGCTGTTCTTTCAAAAAAATACCAGACACTGGCAACAACAGGGAACCTGAATAACCATATCGGGGTGCCGTTGACCCTTTTAAAACTCAGACCTGAAACGGAGATCGCCATCGTGGAAATGGGCGCCAACCATCCCGGTGAGATTGATCTTCTCTGCAGGATCGCAGAACCCACCCACGGGATCATCACCAACATCGGGAAAGCGCACCTCGACGGATTTGGAGGATTTGAAGGCGTGATAAGCACAAAGACGGAACTTTACCGTTACCTGAAATCCCGCCAGGGAATTGCATTTGTGAATACCGGGAATCCTCTGCTTGTTCAACATACAGGTGGAATGAAGGTCATCCCTTACGAAACCATACAAACAACCAGCATTGACGAGCACACCCAACCGCAGGATCCCTATCTGAAGATGGAAATAAAAATTGACGGACAGGAGATACCACTTTCGACGAAGCTTTTTGGCCGGTACAATGCCGAAAACATCTTTGCCGCTGCCTGTATCGGGCATTTTTTCGGTATAGAACCCGTAAGAATCAAGGAGGCCATCGAATCATACCGGCCTCAGAACAACCGTTCACAGGTTCTTCAAACCCAGTCCAACCTCCTGATCCTCGATATGTACAATGCTAATCCCAGCAGCATGGAACTGGCATTGCAAAATTTTGCTGAATCTTTTTATATACGAAAGGTGCTTATCCTGGGCGATATGTTTGAACTGGGCAGCGAATGCGACAAAGAACACCAGAACATCCTGGAATTAATAGAAAAACTAGGGTTTACAGAGATCTACCTTGTTGGGCCGGTGTTTACCAGGCTGAATTCGAAAAGGGAATGGTTGTGCTTTCAGGACAGCGAACTCGCCCGGATGTGGCTGGACTATCACCGGTTAACCGATGCTGCAATACTACTAAAGGGATCGAGAGGAATTAAACTTGAAAAGCTTGTCGACCTGCTTTAAAACTTTTACATATTTCATTTTAAAAAACCGTGGATCCTGCAAAAAAAAATAAAGACTCCTATCAGGTAATAGGATTAATGTCGGGTACTTCCCTGGATGGGGTTGATATTGCATTCTGCACCTTTAAGATGAGAAATGGGAAATGGAGTTACACCCTTGAGAAGGCAGAAACCATCCCTTATTCCGATGAGTGGAGAACATGCCTTTCGAGACTTGAAAACGGAAATGCGCTTGAGTTTGTGCAGACGGATGCAGAATATGGCCATTACCTGGGAAAAATCACGAAAGCATTTCTTCTGAATCACAAGCTTAAACCCGATTTCATTGCTTCCCACGGCCATACGATCTTCCACAGGCCCGACAGTAAATTCACATCCCAGATCGGGAAAGGATCTGCCATCGTTGCCGAAACCGAAGTTCCCGTTGTATGTGATTTCCGGTCGACAGATATTGCACTGGGAGGACAAGGTGCCCCACTGGTGCCTGTCGGAGATCAACTTTTGTTTGATAAGTACACCTATTGCCTTAACCTGGGTGGGTTTGCGAATATCTCATACGCAGAATCCGGGAATCGTATCGCATTTGATATTTGCCCGGCAAATATCATCCTGAATTATCTTGCCTCTTTTCTTCATAGAGATTATGATGACAACGGGGGGTTGGCCCGGCAGGGAATTCTTCATCAACCTTTGCTGGAAGCATTAAACGAACTGGAGTTTTATCATCGGTTGCCACCAAAATCACTTGGCAAAGAGTGGGTTCTTTCGGAGGTTCACCCGGTTCTGCAACGGTTTGATATTCCTGTTGAAGATAAACTCCGAACCTTTGTGGAACACATCGCGAGCCAGGTTGCCAGGGTCGTCGGTAATGCAGATACCTCTACCCTACTGATCACCGGCGGAGGAGCATTCAATGGTTTTCTTGCAGAAAGGATCCGTGAGAAGACTCAGCTAACCCTTGTCCTGCCTGACCCACTCACCATAAATTTTAAAGAAGCCCTGATCTTTGCTTTTCTCGGGGTTCTCCGTTGGAGAGCAGAGGTCAACTGCCTGAAATCCTGTACCGGTGCCAGTCACGACAATATAGGAGGAGCAATTTACTGGGCATTTCCAGAATGATGAACGAATGACCTATAAAGAAACACTCGACTATCTGAACCTCCACCTGCCGATGTATCATCGGATCGGAGCTGCAGCCTATAAGGCAGACCTTAATAATACATTGACGATCTGCAATCTTTTGGGAAACCCCCAGCATGCCTTCCGGTCCGTTCATATTGCCGGAACCAATGGGAAAGGATCAACCTCCCATATGCTTGCATCCATCCTGCAGGAAAAAGGATTAAAAACCGGCCTGTATACCTCTCCTCATTTAACCGATTTCAGGGAACGCATCCGGATCAATGGAATCAAGATCCCCGAAGAAAAAGTTATCAGCTTTGTTGAAAAGTACAAACCGGAATTTGAGAAGATCCAGCCTTCATTCTTCGAAATGATTGTGGGCCTGGCTTTTGATCATTTCAGGGAAGAAAAAGTTGATATCGCGATCATTGAAGTCGGATTGGGAGGAAGGTTGGATTCAACAAATATTATCACACCCCTCCTGTCGGTTATCACCAATATCAGTTTTGATCACAAGCAATTTCTCGGGGATACACTGGAAAAGATCGCTAAAGAAAAAGCCGGTATCATTAAACCTGGCATTCCCGTTGTGATCGGCGAAAGCCAGGAAGACATCCGGCATGTATTCATTGAGAAAGCAAGGGAAGAACAGTCGGAGATTGTATTTGCGGATGCTGAATTCACGGCCGGAAAAAGCAGTACATGGGAAGCCGGCACTGGAAAGATGTTGCTGGATATCTTCCGGAACAGTACAATCTATCTTTCCAATCTTGAATCACCCCTGGGTGGAAATTATCAGAAGAAAAACATCGTCACAGTTTGTGCAGCCTGTGAAGTGCTTGCTTCACGCGTTGGACATGTGTCTGCAGATGATATTCGCAGAGGAATTCTCAAAGTCATTAAAAATACTGGTTTTGCCGGACGATGGCAAATTCTTTCCAGGGTTCCGCTCACCATTTGCGATACCGGCCACAATGAAGCCGGGTTAGGGGAAGTGCTGGATCAGATCAGCAAAACACCTCATAAAAACCTGCATTTTGTTTTCGGGTTGGTGAATGACAAAGAGATAGACAACATTCTCCAAATGCTGCCGAAAGATGCCACCTATTATTTCTGTAAAGCCGATATTCCGCGTGGATTGGATTCCAATGAACTCAGGATCAAGGCCGATGGATACGGATTGACAGGCGAGTCATTTGGCTCGGTTAAAAAAGCCTTGAAAGCCGCACGGCAGTGCGCAGGTGTGAACGACCTTGTGTTTATCGGCGGGAGTACTTTTATAGTAGCAGAAGTGGTTTAACAGAAATAAAATCAACCGCCACTGATCAGGTGCAACACCGATACCTCATCACCGTCATGAATGGCAGTTATTTCATAATCTCCTTTCTGAACCAGGATTCCGTTGATTTTTATGATCAGCATCTTAAAGGTAAAATTCTTAAGCTGTAGCAGATGATTTATCGTGATACTGTCTCCTTCAAGGGTTTCCGGATTATTATTTAAAATGATTTTCATTTTTTCGGGTTTTCAGGATTGAACAGAGATGAATTTTCCCTGTTCAATGTCATTTATTATTTCTCATTCTCTACTTCAGTAAAATTTCCAATACAACATTTGCCTGCATATTGGCAACTATCCCCACTCTTGGTGCAATAGGAGGCAAATCAGGGGCAATCTCCGAGATTTCATCCCCACAAATAAACATATTATCCACTTTCCGGCAATGAATCGCATCATTTTTCCCCCACCCGGCCGTACCAAGCCCAATGATAAGTGGTTTTTCAGGAAACTCAGTCAAAACGGTTTCTATCAGCATCTCTTTTTGATCTGCCCGGTCGAATGCTTCAACGATTATATCGCAATCCCTGAAAAGAATGGGAATATTCTCTTTTGTTAGGCAGATCTTGCGTGCAATAACGGTCACTGCAGGATTGATCCTTTGAATGTTTGCCTTTAATGCATCTGCTTTGGGTTTCCCAATCTGATTATAAAAAAAATACTGACGGTTCAGGTTACTCTCGCTCACCACGTCAAAATCAGCGACGATAAGTGTACCAATTCCGACCCGGGCAAGTGCCACAGCGCAATTGGATCCGAGTCCGCCGGCACCCGCAATCCCCACGGTCTTAT
>JBEKST010000152.1:0-7030 GCA_049516815.1 Bacteroidales bacterium
TCACCAGCTCGCCAGCTAGTCAATTCACTAGCTAATATTGTGTATCTTCACAAAATTCGTTCCTCCTTTAATATGCGCCGGAATCCCTCCCAGCACGAGGATCTTTTCCCCGGGGCAGGCCAGCTTCATTTCGGAAAGTTCCGACTCGATGAACTTCATGATATCTTCAAATTCCAAAGGATGTTCAGGGGTAAGAATCGGCCGGATACCCCACAGCAAATTCAGCATGTGATAAACCGGTAAATGGGAAGTCAGTGCGAAGACCGGGGTTTTCGGCCTTTCTGCAGCAACATAACGGGCGCTCCGGCCGCTTGTGGTCAGAACCACAATCGCGGACAAGTCGATCAATTTCTCAATTCCATTTACTGCCTTGCTCAGGGCAAGAACATCATTGCGGTCGCTGTGAGGGTAAGTTTTAAAATCAATTTTTGCTTCCACATCTTTTGCGATCCGATTCATCATCTCCACGGCTTTTACCGGGAATTCACCCATGGCAGTTTCTCCGGAAAGCATGATTGCATCCGTACCATCAATAATCGCATTGGCCACATCGCTTGCTTCCGCTCGTGAGGGTCGTGGGTCGTAAATCATGCTTTCCAGCATCTGAGTGGCCGTGATCACAGGCTTGCCTTTCCGGTTGCAGAGCTCGATAATCTTTTTCTGGATCATCGGGACCCGTTCAGGGTTCATCTCCACACCAAGGTCGCCACGGGCAACCATCAAGCCATCCGATACATCAAGGATCTCCTCAAGATGATCCACTGCCTGCGGTTTTTCGATCTTTGCAATTACAGGCTTATTAAATCCTTTTCCTTCAATCAGTTTTTTCAGAAAGATGATATCCTCCGCCGAACGCACAAAACTAAGGGAAATCCAGTCTACATCCTGTTCCAGTCCGAAGCTGAGATCATGTATATCTTTTTCGGTGAGGGAAGGTAATCGAAGATTCAACTGTGGGAAATTAACTCCTTTCCGGCTTTCCAGAACTCCCCCGTCCTTCACGGTGCACTTTACTTCTACCTCGTTAATGCCGGTAACCTCCAACTCAAGGAGACCGTCAGCCAGTAATACCGTCATCCCGGTCTGTGCCTCTTCGGCAAGGCCCGGATAATCCACAGGTATATATGTGGATTGTCCTGCGTATATCTTTTCGGAAACCAGCGAAACATGGTCACCGGTATCCAGTTTTATCTTTCCACCTGTTAACTGCCCGACCCTGATTTTAGGACCCTGAAGATCCTGCAATATGGTTACCGGAGTGTTCATTTCTTCTGAGATTTCTCGGAGCCAGGTAATTTCAGCCGCATGATCTTCGTGTTTTCCATGCGAAAAATTCAACCTTGCTACATCCATTCCGGCCTTTATAAGTTCCCGGATTTTTTCCGGCGAATTGCTTGCAGGACCAATCGTAGCAATAATTTTTGTTCTTCGGATCGTTTCTTTCACAATAGTTGATTTTGCTGCAAGTTACAAAAAAAAAGCCCACCAGAGGCAGGCAATTTTGATCAATTTTTGAAAAATACGGAAGAAATTCAGAAATCACTTAAGTTGGCTTCCATGGGAACACGGAATTTTACAATGTTGATATCTATGTCAGTTTCCGGTGAAATATCATTAAAATCAGCTTCTGATGGAGTTACAGGTGCAAGTTTCTTCAGAAGTTCTGAACTGATCTCATTGGAGCTGTCATAATCATTAAAAGTAGCTTCTTTTGGCATGATGGGTGCAAGGCTGACCATGGCTTGTGCTTTCTCCGGCAGTACATCATTAAAAGTAGCTTCCTTCGGTGTAACCGGTGCCAAAGTGAAAAGTCCAGGGGTGTTTTTTACCGGGCTGCTGTTTTCAGGCGATTTTGCCATTACTAGTTGGATTTGGAAACCTAGGAGGAGGGTAAAGATCAAAATGGCCCTTTTTGCTGCTATGTTGATTGTTGTTTTCATCGTCTTCAGTTTTTTTGTTTTTTGTTGATCATAAGACGACTCCATAAATGGAAAGTTACAACCCGGAAATAAAGCAAAAATATCTCACAATACAATTGTAATATACTGAATAACAATTATATAAATGTTATAATTTCACTTTTTTTCTGAATTTTGACCTTTGTCTAATCGATGGACCTATTCCACACGGCGGTGAGTAGCCGAAAAACATCGGTAGAAAGGAAGGATTTTTTGATTAGGATGCAATACGAGTTTACGATCAGGCAGTTTGTAACGGATCAAAGTTCGATCACATCTCCGTATTCAGGCAATACAGGGGATAACCCGTACCGTTTGGAAATAAGATCTGCAAGGGGTTTACGTCCTTTATCTTCACCGTGTGACAGTACGATCTTGGGTTTTGATCCTGCAATGACATCAAACCAGCGAAGCAACTCCGATTGCCCTGCATGTGCGCTCAACCCGCCCAGGAGATGAACCTGGGCTTTTACCGAGATCGTTTCTCCGAAGATCCTGACGGTTTTGGCGCCATCAACAAGCTGCCTTCCCAGCGTACCTTCTGCCTGGTACCCTACAATAATGACCTCTGTTTCCGGTATCCAGAGGTTATGCCTGAGATGATGCATTATCCTACCGGCATTGCACATTCCTGACCCAGCAATGATCATCAATGGGCCTTCCACATCATTGAGCGCTTTGGATTCTTCCGGGGTCGTCGAAATATTTACGTGACTCAGATCGGTTTTTAACTCACCTGATTTTGCCAGCTCCAGCGCCTCTTCATCATAAAGCTCAATGTGCTTCATATAGATGTTTGTGGCTTCGATAGCCATAGGGCTGTCGAGGAACACCGGAAACTTGGGAACATCGCCACGATGAAAAGCCGCAGCAAGATAATACAGCAGCTGTTGCGTCCGGCCAACGGCAAAGGAAGGGATTAAAATCTTTCCTTTGTCCTTTACAGCCTGGCGGATTACCGCTTCCCCTTCCAGCAGGGTGTCCTTCAGCGACCGGTGATCCCTATCGCCATAAGTGGACTCAAGAAAAACCAGATCGGCATAGGGGAGAGGCGCCGGGTCTTTTAGGATAGCCATTCCCAATGGCCCGATGTCGCCGGAAAAAACAACAACTTTTTTCTTTCCCTGATCAACGGCCGTCAGTTCGATGCTGGCAGATCCCAGAATATGCCCGGCTTCAACCGCCCTGATGGATATTCCTGGTGCAACTTCAACGGGAATATTGTAAGGAATTGGTTTAAACAGCTTCAACACTTGATCCACATCTTCCAATGAATACATGGGTTCAATATGCGATTGTCCTGCCCTCAACCTCTTCCGGTTTACACGATCCATGTCCATCTTTTTGACTTTGGCTGAATCGTGAAGGATCAGGGCCGACATCTCGACCGTAGCCGGAGTGGAAAATACCGGTTTGAGGTACCCGTTCTTTGCGAGTAAGGGTAACCGTCCCGTATGATCAAGGTGAGCGTGTGTTAAAATAACGCCATCCAGCTGATTGATATTTATTGGAGGAAGCTTAAGGTTACGGATCTCTGCCTGCCTTCCTCCCTGGAATACGCCAAAATCAACGAGAACCTTTGCCGAATCAGTTTCTACATAATAGGCTGAACCGGTCACATCACCGGCTGCGCCGAATAGGGTTATTTTCATATTGTAAAGATAAGTCAAATTGGTGAGTGGTGAATGGTGAATAGTGAGTGGTTAGTGATATCTTGTAGAGAGAAGATGAATGAATAACAATTATTTTTCCGTAAGTTTGTCCGAGAAATGTATTTCTGATGAAAAAAATAGCCGTTTTTCCGGGATCCTTCGATCCCATAACCCGGGGTCATGAATCAATCATCCGCAGGGCGCTTCCGGTTTTTGATGAAATCATCGTAGCCCTCGGTGAAAACCCTGAAAAAAAAACCTATTTTCCACTGGCAAACCGTTTAAAATGGCTGGAACTGGTCTTTAGTGATGAACCTAAGGTAAGGATTGTAAAATATTCAGGTCTGACGGTCGATTTTTGCATGAGGATGAATGCAGGATATATCTTGCGTGGCTTAAGGACATCGGCAGATTTCGAGTTTGAACGGACCATAGGGCTGATGAACAAAGCTATTTCTCCGGCCATCGAAACAGTATTTTTTCTGAGCGCACCGGAATATGATGCCCTCAGTTCATCGGTGGTCAGGGATATCCTCCGCAACGGTGGTGATGTCAGGAAGTTTGTTCCGGAGCAGATCAGCAGTGAAATGTTTCATAATTGATAATTGAAAATTGACAATTGATAATTTGGCTGAGTTGTTTATTTGTTCAGTTGTATAGTCGTTAGGACTTCGAATTTCGTAATTCAAAATTCGTAATTAAAAAGCATCTTCATTACTTTTAACATGAGCATACGTTCTTCAGTGAGCAAATTAGTTCTGTGTTTTTTGATGGTAATTCCACTGGTGACAGGAGCACAGGTTATCAGGATAACAGGTACGGCGCCGGGAGCAGAAGGCAAGAAAATTGAGGTGATCACTTCTTCCGACCTGATTACCGGGTTGGAAGAGACGCTCGCACAGGCTACCGTTGATTCCACTGCTTCTTTTACCCTTTCCCTGAATACCGATAAGACACTTTCCGCATTCCTGAACATCGATTTTCACCGTGGTGAACTGTTTCTTGAACCCGGTAGGTCGTATACCATATCAATCGCCCCTTTGAATTACAATGAGATCCAGGAGGTAAACCCTTTTGAAGAGTCGCAAAGCCTTGAGATCACACTGCAGGGAAACAAACCTGATGAACTGAATACATTAATCCAGGCATTTAATACTGAGTACAACAAGTTTGTACTGGATAATTTCAACTATCTCTACCGGGATAAGGACAAAGCACGGCTGGATACCTTCAGGGTCAGGATGGTGCAGAAATTCCCGGATGTAAAAAAGGCCTATTTCATCGACTATATAAAATACAAGATTGCATCAATCGAACAGGTGGCCAATGTGATGGGGAAATCCCCAATGATAAAAAAATATTTCTCCGATTCTCCCATCCTCTATGATAATGTCGAGTACATGGATTTCTTCAGGGAATTCTTTTCGAAATACATTACGACGACTTCCCGGCCGTTGAAATTCCTGAATTATTCCGGAATGCTGAATGGACCCAATAGTTACCCGGCCCTGATGAAAGCCTTGGAGGCGGATACGCTTCTACGAAAACCACAATTGCGTGAACTGGTTTTGCTCAGGTGTCTGATGGAAATGTATGACGATCCATTGTATAAGCAGGAGAGCATTCAAAACGTACTGGCTATAGTTACAAAGGACAGTAAATTCACTGAGAACAAAATAATCGCTGAAAATCTGTTAAAATACCTGACAAGGCTCAGACATGGCAGTGCAGCTCCCGGGTTCACTCTCCAGGACCGGAACCGGAGACAAGTTTCCCTTAGTGATCTAAAGGGAAAACCTGTCCTGCTTGGCTTCTGGACTACCTATTGTAAGTCGTGCCTCAGCGAGATGGAATTGCTGAAGCCACTGTATGATAAGTACCACGACCGCATGGCTTTCGTCAGTATCTCTGCCGATAAGGAATTCATGAAAATGCTTTTTTTTCTTAACCTTAAAAAAGATTTTACCTGGACCTTTCTCCACCTGGGCGATGAGATCGGATTGCTTCGAGAATATAATGTGCGTTCGCTTCCCTTGTTTGTGCTGATCGACAACCAGGGAAAGATCGTGAAATACCCGGCTGACCTGCCCGACAGCGGACTTGAATCGTCGATAGAGAAACTTTTGAACCCTTAAATTTCAATGTCTGAAAAGGCTTGTCACGGGATTTTGCTTACTTTTGCTTAGCATTTGTTGATTTATCGATAATGATATGATGGATTTATTTAAAAAATTTCTGGGAAACAAATCTCAAAGAGATATAAAAGAGATCATGCCCTATATTGACGCTACCCTGGAATTCTACGAGGAAATCAGGAAACTCAGCAACGACGAACTCAGGGACAAAACAGTTCAGTTTAAACAAAAGATCGCCGACCATATTTCAGAGAAAGAAAAAGAGATTGAAGAACTTAAGGGACAGCTCAATTCCGAAGAGATCGAGATTGACGAAAAAGAAAAACTATACTCCCAGCTTGATAAACTTGAAAAGGAAAGTTATGAACTGACTCAGGAAGTATTGAATGAGATCCTTCCCGAAGTCTTTGCCGTGATGAAAGATACGGCGAGGAGATTTGTGGAGAATGACTATGTTGAAGTCACTGCTACCCAGATGGACCGGGACTTAGCTGCCGTGAAAGCCAATGTTGTGATCGAGGGAGATAAGGCAAGGTACAAAACGAGCTGGCTGGCAGGTGGAAATATGATCCGTTGGGATATGATTCACTATGATGTTCAGTTAATCGGCGGAGTAGTGCTTCATCAGGGTAAGATCGCAGAAATGGCTACCGGTGAAGGAAAAACCCTTGTGGCGACACTCCCGGTTTACCTGAACGCTCTTCCGGGTAAAGGGGTCCATATAGTAACGGTAAACGATTACCTTGCAAAACGTGACTCGGAATGGATGGGCGTCCTTTATGAGTTTCATGGGCTGAAAGTAGATTGCATCGACAAGCATGAACCGAATTCAGATGCACGACGGAATGCCTATAATGCTGATATCACCTTCGGAACAAACAATGAATTCGGCTTTGATTATCTCCGCGACAATATGACCAGCAATCCAGAGGAGATGGTGCAGCGGTTGCACAATTATACAATCGTTGATGAGGTTGACTCCGTTCTGATCGATGATGCCAGGACGCCACTTATTATCTCAGGTCCCACGCCGAAAGGGGAAAACCAGGCTTTTGAGGAGCTGAAACCCAACGTGGTAAAATTATACAATGCTCAAAAAACCCTCGTAACAAAAATGCTTTCCGAAGCTAAATCCCTGAGCGAGGATGAGAACAACAACGAAAGCATGAAGAAAGCGGGCGAACAGGTGCTTCGCTCGCACCGTGGACTTCCGAAAAACAAGGCGCTGATCAAATTTCTCAGTGAACCCGGCATAAAGGCACTCCTCCTGAAAACGGAAAATTTC
>JBEKST010000153.1:0-7026 GCA_049516815.1 Bacteroidales bacterium
AAGGGTTTAAATCGCTGAAGGAGAAGGTTTCTGAATAATTGACAATTGACAATTGACAATTATTTCGCCACTTTGCTACTTCGCTGTTTCGCTATTTTTTTTGATCTACCGGAATAACTTTAGAACGTCGTTCAGGTTGGCGAAGATCAAAATTCCGAAAAGGATTATCATTCCGGTGATTTGTGCATATTCCATAAACTTGTCACTCGGTTTCCGCCGGAAAATGATCTCGTAGAGAAGGAACATAACATGTCCTCCGTCCAGAGCCGGAATCGGTAAAACATTAACGACAGCAAGCATGATCGACAAAAAGGCAGTCCACGACCAGAAAGTCAGCCAATCCCATGTATCTGGGAATAAGCTTCCAATAGAAATAAACCCACCCACCGATTCATACGCTTTCTCCTGTTTAAAAAGCAGCTTGATCGACTTCAGGTAATCGCCGGTTTTTTCAAATGTCATGCTAAAGCCGGCGGGAATAGCGGTGAAAAGGTTATACGATCTTTCCTTCAGTTTGAAATAAGCCGACCATGGCTTGTTATAAACACCGATCTTCCCTTCGGCCGGGATGGCGACCGGCAGTTTTAGGGTATCACCTCCCCTTACAACTATGAGATTTATCTTTTGATTTTTATACCGCTGAAGTGCCAACCTGAATTCATCAAAATAGGGAAACAAGGAATCGTTGATCCCGATGATCCGGTCGTTGAGTTTTATCCCTGCTTTTTCTCCCACGGAACCCAAAACAAATTTCCCTGCCTCAAATGGAAATCTCACAGAAATAAAATCTACCGATTTTGATTGGATCAGTTTGCTAACAAACCCGGGTGGGATTTTAATATTCATTTTTTTATCATCGCGGATGATCTGGATCGTTTTTGCCTGTTCCAGGACTATTTGTTTGGGAATTGCCGAAAATTCTTCCACGACCTTATTGTCGATGGTGAGGATCATGTCGCCATTGCGCAGGCCCAGCTCAGATCCCATAGCATTTACAGCGATACCATATTTTATTTCGGAAGTCGGCAGGTATTGTTCGCCCCACACAGAAAGGATCATGATGTAGATGCAGATGGCCAGGATGATGTTGACCGTTACGCCGCCAAGCATTATGATCAGCCTTTGCCATGCTGGTTTTGTACGGAATTCCCAGGGCTGTGGTGGTAGTTTCATCTGTTCCTTGTCCATCGATTCATCGATCATACCCGCAATCTTGCAATAGCCACCCAACGGCACCCAGCCAATGCCATATTCGGTATCTCCTTTTTTGAATTTAAAAAGCGAAAACCACGGATCAAAGAAAAGATAGAATTTTTCTACCCGGACTTTGAATATCCTCGCAGAAAAGTAATGTCCAAACTCATGGAATATAACCAGGATTGACAGGCTCAGGAGCAATTGTACGACTTTGATAAGAATAACCATTCGCAGTAAATTAAAAATGAATATTATCAGGGTTCGGCATCCCTGTCTGGCCAGCAGGCAGGCAACAGCAGGTATTCAAGGGCTTTCCCCCTGGCTTCTATGTTGGTTTGCACATAATCTTCGTAAGTTGGTTTCTGAATAAAAGAGACCGAATGCATGCATTTTTCGATGAGGCGCGGCATTCCCAGGAAGGAAATGCGGTCTTCAAGAAAAGCCTGCACGGCAATTTCGTTGGCAGCATTGAGAATGCAGGGCATATTCCCTCCCTTGTTGAGGGCTTCATAAGCTAATCCCAGATTCCGGAAAAGATCTCTGTTGGGTAGCTCGAATGTGAATTGGGAACATGCTGTAAAATCAAATCGGGGAAAATCCGTCATCAGCCGGTCTGGAAAAGAAAATGCATAAAGTATAGGTCCCCGCATATCGGGAGGGCCTAATTGGGCTTTCATGGATCCATCCACGAATTGGACGATTGAATGAATAATCGATTGCGGATGTATGATAACTTCAATCTGGGAAGGGGAAAGATCAAACAGCCATTTTGCCTCGATCACTTCAAGTCCTTTGTTCATAAGCGAAGCGGAGTCGATGGTGACCTTGTTTCCCATTTTCCAATTGGGATGATTCAATGCTGCTTCCTTGGTAACTTTTTTGAGATGTTCCTGTTTTTTCCCTCTGAAGGGTCCACCGGAGGCCGTCAGGATGACTTTTTCAATATTTTTCTTGTATTCTCCTGCAAGGCATTGGAAAATGGCAGAATGTTCCGAATCGACGGGAAGGATCAAAACATGTGTTTGCTCAGCAAGTGTCATGACCAGATCGCCGGCAACAACCAGGGTTTCCTTGTTTGCAAGCGCAACGGGCTTTCCTGCGCGAACGGCCTTCAGGGTGGGCTTCAACCCTGAATAGCCCACCAATGCATTCAGTACCAGGTCGATCTCTTCCATTTCGACAATTTGGGAAAGGGAATCTGTACCGGCAAATACTTTAACAGGAAAAGGATGAAGGGATTCTTTGACTTTGATGTAGCATTCATCGTTCCCGATCACAACGGCATTGGGAAGGAATTCAATAGCCTGGTGGATGAGAAGATCGGCATTCGACTGGGCGGTTAGTACCTCAACGGAGAAAATATCAGGGTTCTGGCGGATGACATCTAGTGCCTGGGTTCCGATGGATCCCGTAGATCCCAGTATTGCAATATTTTTTTTCACCTGCTGTCCGAATCCTTAAAAATTGATATAGTCTTTGGGGTTGACCGGGTTGCCATCGCTCCAGAGTTCAAAATGAAGGTGCGGGCCGGTGTTGAGTTCACCAGTCTGGCCGATGATGGCAATGGGATCGCCAGCCTTGACGAAATCACCCTCTTTTTTCAGCAAGGCGGAATTGTGCTTGTAAACCGATACAATGTTCTGCTGATGCTGTATGGCAATGGTATAGCCTGTTTCCAGGGCCCAATTGCTGAGGATCACCGTCCCGTCGAGCACGCATTTGATGGCTTCGTTTTGTTTGGAAACGATATCGACACCATAATGATTTTGTGAAGGATTAAATTCATTGGTGATCACTCCTTTCAATGGCACAAAAAACAGGACTTTTCCGATGGATTGATTCTTCTGGCGTATATTTTCGGAATTTTCAAACCGGTACAGATTGTATTTCCCCTGATTTTCCATTTCGGCCCTTAGCAGTGAATCTTCCGGGGATTTTTTCAGTTTGATGTTATTGTATTTATGAAGGGTATCTTTTGTAAGCGGAATATCTGTTGAGAGGTCTTTCCCGTTCATGACATCTTTCATATTCTGGATGAAGATGTCTCTCTTTTCAAGGCCTTTTTCCATGGAGTCGGTTTTGATCTGCATCTCATATAGCTGTTTTTGCAAACCCACGTTTGTGTATCCGGGAATATACTCGCGCAGCGGGGTAAAGGCAATCAGGATGGAAGTCAGAATGATCAGGATAATGGTTAAAGTACCCAACACCACAAATACATTCAGCCTCGAAAGCCGGAAGGTCAATCGTTCTTCAAGGGTTTCATCGTTCATGATCACAAGCCGGTATTTATTCCTCAGCCTGCTCATAAACGACTTTTTCTTCTTATCTTTTTTATTCTGGGCCATTCCTTGCTTTATTCATTTTCCTAAGGGCCTGCAAATTTCGGAAAAAAATGCAAACGGGGAGAAGAAAAAGAAAAACGTTTAATTCCGGGTAAAAGTATCAAACAAATTTCGATTGGACGATTTCAGATTTCGGCGAAATCTTATTTTGAGGTGCTGGGGATATAGTATGATTTTCCTTTTAGATTCAAAAAATTAAAATATTTTTGTAAAAATTCAGTTAATAGAGAACATAAAAGCATCATATTTGAGTAAATCCCGGACATACATTTCCTGTGTAATTTTCTTTTTGCTGGCAGTAATTGTCTTTTTTTCATCATGCTCTACCAAGAAAAATACATTTTCCCGTAGGGTATATCACAACCTTACAGCTCATTATAATGTATACTGGAACGGGATGGACAACATGCGTCAAGGGTTAAAGGAATTTGAAGCCACGTCCAAGGATAACTTTGTACTTGTACTTCCGGTTTATTATACCGGCGACAAGTCCGGCATTTCCAAGATCAGCCAGTATGCCGATATCAGCATAAAGAAAGCCACAAAGACTATCCAGAAACATTCGATGTTCTTTAATAATAAGGAGTACAATCGCTGGATTGATGATGCCTATATGCTGATCGGGAAATCTTATTATTACAAACAGGATTACCCGATGGCACGCCGTACTTTTGAATTTGTAATCAAAACATACAACAATAACCCGATAAAATATCAGGCCATGTTATGGCAGTCATTGGCCAGTATGCAACTTGGCGACTACAACCGGGCAGAACCCATGCTTGATATGGTTCAAAATATGATCCGGCAGGGGAAAGCGCCGGAGTCAAACGAAGAGATGCTGGCATTGTGTTATGCAAATTTTTATATCCTTCAGAAAAACTATGCATCGGCAGTTGAATTCCTCGACCGCGCTATTGAACTGGGACCACCAAGAACAATGAAAACCCGCTGTCTGTTCATCCTCGGCCAGATCCACCAATATACCGGCCAATTCGAAGAAGCTTCCCGTTATTACCATATGGTAATCAAAAGAAATGCACCCTTCGAAATGGAATTCAATTCTAAGATCAATCTTGCAATATGCTATATAGCAAAATCGGGGAACCGTGACTACATCGTCAAGAAGCTGAAAAAAATGCTCAAGGACGATAAGTACAAGGACTATCGCGATCAGATTTATTTTGCCCTTGCCAGTGTTGCAATGAAAGACGCTGATACTTCTGCTGCCGTTAATTACCTCGCAAAATCAGTCGCTAACAGTAAACAGAACAATTACCAGAAAGCGATTTCAGCGCTGGAGCTTGCTGATATTCTTTTTTTGCATAAAAATTATAAGTTGTCGCAAGCTTATTATGACAGTACCCTTCAGTTTCTGCCTAAAGAATTCCCGAATTACACGGATATCAAGAAGAAAACTTCAACCCTCACCGACCTGGTCGTCTATCTGCAACTGATCGATCGGGAAGATAGCCTTCAGAAACTTGCTTCCATGACGGAAGGCCAGCGTCTTGCAGTGATCGATGGGATCATAACAAAACTGATTGCAGAAGACCTTAAAAAGCAGAAAGAAGAGCAGGAACGGCAGGAAAACCTGATGCTTTTCGGACAATCAAAAGGACAATCGCCGGGAGGGATGCCAACCGGTTCGTCCACTGGTTCATGGTATTTTTATAACCCTTCTGCTACCTCCAATGGTTTTTCAACTTTTGCCCAAAAATGGGGACACCGGAAATTGGAGGATAACTGGTTTCTCACCAATAAAGTCATCCTTGCCGAATTGCCTGAAACCAAGGAAGACACCTCTTCACAGATCCAAGCCGGAGGGGATTCATCCAAGATGAAAAAAATTCTTCCCAAATCGAAAAACCCAAAAGAAAGGGCATTTTACCTTCAGGATATTCCATTCACTCCCGCAAAAATCAAGGTTTCGAATGATACGATGATCCAGGCATATTATAACATGGGATTCGTATATGTGGAAGGCCTGAATGATTATGAGCATGCCATCGACGCTTTCCAGACGCTGAATTACCGGTTTCCCGGCAATAAATTCACTGTGGCTTCCTATTATGAACTTTATATGATCTATAAAACCCTGGAAAATCAACCTAAAAGCGACACCTTTAAAAATATAATCCTGACACGTTACCCGGAAACCGATTTTGCCAAACTGCTGGTCAATCCGAATTATTATAAAGAAGTTCAGTCAAAACGAAAAGAAGTCAATAACCTCTATGAGGACACTTACAAAGCATTTACCAACCACCAATATTATATGGTGATCAACAACGCGGATGTTGCCATGGGAAAATATCACGGTGATACGGCGTTGATCCCCCGGTTTGAATATCTGAAAGCGTTATCCATCGGAAAGATCGAAGTCGTGGATTCACTGGTGGCCGGCATGCAGCGGATCATGACAAAATACCCAAAAAGCCCTGTCCGTCCGCTGGCCCAGAAAGTTCTCGATTACCTGAAAAACCAGCGAAACTCAAAAGGGGAACTCATTGTAACCGATTCAACTACGCTGCTGGAACCTATTTCTAAGTTGTATGCCTTTAACCCTAACTCCATTCATTTTTTTATTCTGATTGCCGATAATAACCGGGTGGATATCAATGCCCTGAAAATAAGACTCGCCGATTTCAATTTAAAATACCACAGCCTCGAGAACCTGCAGGTGAACAGTATTTTGCTCAATGGTTCCCAGGAGATGATCACTGTGAATAATTTCGACAATGATGAAAAGGCCATGGATTATTTTATCTCCATTCAGAACAATCCTTACATTTTTACCAAGCTTGAAAATACGGGCGGTTACAGCGATTTCGTCATATCAGCCGACAATTATCCCATCTTTTACAGAAGCAAAGACATCAAACAATATCTTCGGTTCTTCGAGAAGTATTACCCGGTGAAGAAATGACGTGTCTGCATTCCTCACTTGCTTCCTCTTTATATTCGGATCAATATTTTTCTTGATTGTTAGGTTTTTTCATTTATCTTTGGATTGTCTTTAAATTCATTGTTTTTCGATAATATTATGATATTATGGTGAAAAATAAAGAAGTAGAAGTTCCTTCGATCAACCTGCTGAGTTCAGGCACTTTGGTGAAGGGCGAGATCAAGCTTGACGGGGATTTCAGGCTCGACGGTACCTTCATTGGCACCATCGACTGCAAGGGCAAGGTCGTGGTTGGTCCCACGGGCAGCATTGAAGGTGAGATCATCTGCCAGAATGCAGATTTTTCTGGAGAAGTAAAAGCTAACGTAAAGGTTGCCGAACTCCTGACACTGAAAGAAACGGCCAGGTACAGAGGAGATATCACGACCAATAAACTGTCGATTGAACCGGGCGCCAAATTTTCGGGCAACTGCATCATGGAAGGTTCAGGGACAAAAGTGAATGTTCCTCCACCGGTAAAAAAAGATGAATTACGACCAAAGGAAACGACAGCTTAATTCCTATGCACGCTATTCC
>JBEKST010000154.1:0-6958 GCA_049516815.1 Bacteroidales bacterium
GGGGGCATCTTCGTTCCGCGTCCAAAGCAGGGTATCTACATCGCTGAGGGGATCCTCGCTAAAGGCATCCAATCCGGCATGAACGAAAAAAAAATCATCGGTTTCTTCATATAGTGGCCATCGCCTGAAGAAATCAAAATAAGACTGAGGAATCTGAAAAACCGAATCCCGGTCATATACCCTGGATGGATCCACCCCAAAACTGATCAGTGTTTGCGCACAACCATTCAGGGTCCACTGATAGAAAAAATCTTCATCTTCCAGCGATTGGAGCATCATAAATTCATGATTACCCATGACCGGTCTCACGGTTGAGATGACTGAAAGCGCCATGATATAATCGATCACCGCCTTACTTCCCGGGCCGCGGTCGATGATATCACCAAGAAGAAACAAGGTGTCAGCAGGCCCCAGCTGAAGGACATTCTCAACAAGGTATTTAAGGGTACGGATGCAGCCGTGGATATCTCCGATAACGAACCTATGGTTTTCAGGCATGGAGGTGTTTCAATATATGAGCGGTAGCCCCTTTATGGCTTGTGACATAAGCGGCGCAGATCGCCGAAGCGCGGTCGCGTTCACCGGGGACATCTGTTAATCGCCCGACCGCTGTATGGAAATCTTCTTCGCTTTTTATGCTGATTGCACCACCTTCACGGATCAGGTCCCGAGCTTCCTTAGATCGTTCATAGTTGGGACCGAAGATCATGGGAACACCGAAGGTTGCCGGTTCAAGGATGTTGTGGATACCTACTCCAAAACCACCGCCGACAAAAGAAATAAATGCATACCGGTAAAGAGAGGCAAGGATCCCGATGCTATCGATCACCAGAATGCGGGCATCCCGGATATTGGTTTCGCCCGCCTGTGAAAATCGCAAACCACCGGGGCCTACTTCTGACATCAACCCGTCAATCCGTTCTTTATATACTTCGTGAGGAGCAATGATAAATTTAAATTTTGTTTTGTTTTCCAGGATGAACGGAAGAAGGATCTTTTCATCATCAGGCCACGTACTACCGGCAAGCAGGACGCGGGAATCCTTGCAGAATTCATCGACTCCTTCAACCGGGTTTTCCTGTTTTGCAATCTCGCTTACCCGGTCAAACCGTGTATCACCTGAAACTGAAACCCGCCCAATACCTATCTTCCGCAGCAACTTTTCCGAATCTTCATCCTGTACAAAGAACCAGGTCAGGTTGTTCAACTGCTTCCTGAACCAGGAACCGTACCATTTAAAAAAAATCTGCGAAGGCCTGAAGATGGCAGAAACCATGTAGGTGGGAATTCCGCGCTGCTTTAAAACGGCCAGGTAGTTGTACCAGTATTCATATTTTATGAAAAAGACAATATCGGGAGAAAGGGTTTTTACAAATTTTGCTGCCATGCCCGCGTAATCCGCCGGAAGATAGAAGACATGATCTGCACCTGGATAATTTTTCCGGATCTCATAGCCGGAAGGAGAAAAGAAAGTTAAAAAAATCAGGTAATCCGGCATGGCTTCCTTAAATGCCTCAATTACCGGCCTTCCCTGCTCAAATTCGCCGAGGCTGGCACAATGGAACCAGGCGATTTTTTTCTTGTGGTGGTTACCGGCGAGGGTTCTCTCTATTTTCCGGAGAATATCTATCCTTCCGTTCACCCATAATTTTGCCTTTTCATTTACAAGGGAAGCGGCCCGGATTCCCAAAACATAAAAAAAAATAAATATGTTGTAAAGAAAAAACAAAACCTTGATTTTATTGGTACTTTTTCCTCTGTGTAACTCTGTGACTTCTCCGTGCACCTCTGTGTAATACCAAAGCGGGATTTTTTTCACTGAGAACCACAGAGAAGTCACGGAGGTTCACAGAGATTTGGCTATTTCCATCAATAAAGATAAAAATTTTTCGGCTTTCTTTTATACAGCGGAATAAACCATTTTACTTTGACCCCGTAAAACTGGGTGGAAAGCGAACTGTTGTCCTGTAATCCGGTATCAAAATTCCGGGCGCGGCGGTATTTGTTCCACGACTGCATAAATTCAAAACCAACGAAGAAGTTTATCAGCCGTGAATCACTCAGGTAAAGGTACCCGACAGTTCCGGATAAAATCCAACCATTGTTCAGCCTGTCATATCCTTTTTTATAATCTCCATGGACCTGTGGTGCGGTATTGTCCTCATCGTGTATCCTGATCTTGTCCTGCAGAAAACCGCCTCCGATCATGATCAGCGGGCCCGAGTTTGGATTCGGGGAAAGTACCGGGAAAAGTTTGCCAAATTTGCCCAGGACATTAAAACCCGTTTCACCGAAACCGATTTCTGCATAATAACCATTGGAATTGATGACATAACCATCGGGTGTCGCAATGTTCTTCAGAAGGGAATCGCCGTTTTTTACATCACTCCCGAAAATATAATTTCCTTCGGCAGCAAACAGCCAGTTGGACCGCGTCTTAATCATAAATCCGCCGCCTATGGAGGAGTTACCTCCAAACCGTTTTGCAAGGTCACCTGCCGGTAATTGGTAAGCATAGGTTACATAGATCATCGGCACGACAATGGCGGAATCTTTTACGCTTACCTGGGAAAATGCCGGATGAAAAATGAACTGCAGGATGATAAGAGAAACTAAACTTTTTCTGAACATGAGATAATGAAGTAAAGGAATTGCATGATGTTTTTTTATAAGGTCTATTTCGAAAGTTTAATAACAATACCGGCTTTAACCAATAACGCTGAAACAGTCCTTTTCGTGTCAAAGTTCAAAGGTGGTGAATAAATTAATGTACCGCTGTCATTCATATAATATTGTGCGCCATATTGACGATGGATTTTGGGATTACCTATGATGTATTCAATATTGGCTTTCACTGTTACACGGCGGGAGACATCGTATCCTGCTCCCAACTGAATGCCATAGGCATATCCGGTACCTGTGTTGCTGTCAAGAGTTTTATAAAAAGGGTCCGTGGTTCTGAACACCGGGCTGGAAGAAAGAATGAAACCGAACAAGGCTTTTCCTTCTATATAAACCTTATGAATGAACATCATAAATGCGACACCTGCCATGAGATATTGGTTCGTCCATGAGCCTGTCCCAATAGGCTGTCCTAATCCTTCCAGTGTATCATCTTTTACTGAACTTTTCAGCGGGTTCCTTTGAAAGGTATATTGAAACGCCAGACCATAATTGTTTTTGCCGATCCAATCGAGGTTAAGCTGTGCCAGGATCCCCGGCATGGCAAAACCGGAACCTGGATTTTTCACATCGGCATTTGCATAGGAACCCAATGGTAGAGATAATCCTCCGGATACATCAAGGTAAAGCCCCCCGGCTTTTACAGAGTCGGCTTTTTTCGTTAACTCCTGTGAAAATATCAGGAATGGCAGGAACAAAAGGCAGTTCAGAAGTAAAATTTTTCTCATAAAAGGGCATTCTGAATTACAAAATTACATGATTTTTCCCATTAACACCTGAATATAATTATGATTAAACGATTGACGATTTCAGAATGAATTTTTTGATTTTCGATTTACGATTTTAATATTTAATCGTCGATCGTCAATCTCATAATTCAATCGCCTGCCTTCCGGTAGCAGGTAACTCAAAGATCGTCTAATCGTAAATCAAACTATGTTCCCAGTATCTCAAAACAAGATATAACCTCATTTTATCCTTTAAATTAATGGTAGTTGTAAGATTTTTTTTATCTTCGTTCATCCAAAAGAGTTTCTACTCATGTATTTTATCCTTGATCTGGGAAACACCAACAAAAAAATGGCGGTTCTGCCGGCGGGGAAACTGCGTCCGAAAGCGTTTTCCGGGATTGATCAAACTATCGAATCATTCCCGGAAATTTCCCTTCAGGCCGTTCAGGAGTTTACCCGGCGATATCCTTCTATTGAGGCATGTATAATCTCCTCCGTTATCCCTTTCCCGGCTTCCATATCTGCCTGGCTCAGGAAACGGTTCCGTTATATAGAGTTCGATCATAATACCGCTTTGCCGATACACAACCTTTATCATTCACCCGGAACCTTAGGCAAGGACCGCCTGGCGGCTGCAGTTGCAGGCGCTACAGTTTACCCGCGTCAGCATGTACTGGTGATCAATACAGGAACCGCCATCACTTATGACATCGTCACTTCGGGCAGAGATTATCTGGGCGGGGCCATCTCGCCCGGAATGCAGATGCGTTTCCGCGCCCTGCATACTTTTACGAAGCAGGTACCGTTATTAACTTACACGGAAATTGATTTCCTGACAGGTACCGATACGAATAAGTCTGTTCTTTCGGGAGTTATTAACGGGATAATTGCTGAAATGGAAGGAATGATTGCCTTCTACCGGAAAGAATATCCGGGAATCAGGATCATTCTGAGCGGGGGCGATCTGAATTATTTTGTCAACCGGCTTAAAATTAACATCTTTGCATTACCAAATATTGTGATCTACGGACTCCAACAAATCCTTGCCTTTAATGATAAAAAACCACTGTAAAATCCGCTTTTGTCTGTCTGTCTTCTTTTTGATCCTCTGCTGTTCCCTGTCCGCTCAGACAATCATTACTTCGCCCTATTCACGTTATGGAGTCGGCGATCTGACTGCCAATGCAAATGCATGGAATTTGTCTATGGGGGAAATAAGCATCGGCTTGCGAAGCCCTTATCATACCAACTTCAACAATCCTGCATCTTACACTGCCTTTGATTCCACTTCCTTCGTTTTTGAAGGAGGAGTCATCTTTAATTATGTAACCCTGCAAACCAACACTCTATCCGCCAGTCGTACCTATGCGTCGGTGGGTTATCTGACCTTCGGTTTTCCTGTTACAAAATGGTGGAAAACGACACTGGGTCTGCTTCCTTACAGTAATGTCGGGTATAATGTTTCTACCGATGATATCTTACCAGAGGTCGGTCATATTGTGAGGATCTATTCAGGATCGGGTGGGATCAACCGTTTTCTCTGGGGAAATGGATTTAAGATCACGAAAAATTTATCGATCGGTATCAATGCTTCTTATCTTTTTGGATCCTTGGTCCGTGAAGCTTCTTCCACTTTCCCGGATTCTGGTTACTATGCAAATTTCAGGCAGGACTATGACATTGCGGTTAGTGGTTTTTATTTCGATTATGGGATCCAGTATGCCGCAAAACTGAAGAGGGATTTAAAGCTCACTGCCGGAGCCATTTTCGGAACCAATACAAAGGTTGGTGGAAAGACCGATTACTTTGCCACAACATACTTCTCAAGCAGCGGCACTGATTATCCAAAGGATACCATACAATCCGAAGCAGGTGTTCACGGAACCATTAAGATACCCTTAATGTATGGCTTGGGACTCTCCTTTGAAAAACCTGATAAATGGATTATCGGTGCCGATTACCGATGGCAAAACTGGAAAAATTACCAGGCTTTCGGATCGACTGATTCGCTGGTCAACAGTTACCAGGTGAGCGCCGGGGCTGAGCTTGTTCCCGACATAAACAATTATACAAATTATTTCAAACGGATCAGGTACCGCATGGGGTTGAGGTACAACAGTACGTACCTTCAACTGAGGCAAAAACACCTGAATGAATATTCAGTCAGCGTGGGATTTGGTCTGCCGATCCGCGGGATGAAAACCGCAATCAACCTGAGTGCCGAACTCGGTACGCGTGGAACAACCCAGTCAAACCTCATTAATGAAACCTATTTTAATTTTGTTATCGGTTTTTCAATTTATGAACGGTGGTTCGTAAAACGTAAGTATTTTTAATCTTGAAACACTTTTCGTCTCAACCTTTTTTTTCATACTGCTTCCTGATTGCATTCCTCTTGCTTCTCGCAGGATGTGGAAACGATATTGAAACCGTCAACGCAATCACGCATAACTACTCCGGGCCTGTTATGTCGGCAAAAAACATCGAAGTGGTATTCAGTGATTCAGGGAAGATCCAGGCAAAGGTTTACAGCATTCTCCTGAACCGTTATTCAATTCCTGAACCCTCCATGGAGTTCCCGTGTGGATTTAAAGTCAACATCTTTGATACAGCGCTGCGGACAGAAACCACCATCATGGCCAACTATGGGAAAAGAAAAGAATATACCCGGATCATGGAAGCCAAAGGGAATGTGATCGTCAGAAATGAAGTTAAAAAACAACAGCTCAATACCGAACAACTCACCTGGGATGAAAACCGAAGGATGATCTTTACTTCCGAGCCTGTTAAAATCACGACCCTTGATAAAATCGTGTTTGGAAAAGGACTCCGGTCAAATGAATCTTTTTCCGATTATACCATCCTTCACGTGTACGGGCAGATGATGGTCAAAAAAGATTCCATCTGATTTTGGTTGAAGCCTTTGTACTTTCAGGAAAATTCCATAGTTTTGCAGACTCTTAAAAAAATCATTTATAATGGCAATAATAGGAAGAATAAGAAAACATTCAGGACTTGCTGTAATCCTTGTTGGGGTTGCTATCGCAGCTTTTGTTATCGGCGATTTCGGAAAGAAAAGAATGAAGGGGACCAACGAGATTGGATCCATTAACGGAGAAGCCATCCCATACGCGGAATTCACCAACAAGGTGGAAGAATCCATTCAAATCCAGAAAGAGAACACCGGAAATGATAAAATCACTGATGAAGAAACCTATTCGATACGTCAGAATACCTGGAACACCTTTGTTAAGGAGGATCTCATGCAGGCTGAATATGACGAGCTTGGAATAACTGTCTCCCCGGATGAACTTTTTGACCAGGTACAGGGTAAAAACCCTCACCGTTACATCCTTCAGTATTTCAAAGATCCCAAAACAAACGTTTATGATCCGTCGCTGGTAAGGAACTACCTGAAGAACCTCGACGAGCAGCAGCTTCTGATTCGCGATCCACGGGAGTGGGAGCGTCGCGTCCTGCTATCGACCTACAAGACATTTGGCTGTGAGAGCGGCATTCCGACGTTTCGCGATGCGATGGAAGGA
>JBEKST010000155.1:0-6865 GCA_049516815.1 Bacteroidales bacterium
AAGAACGTCAAAGCAATGTCAGCTATTGCAAACCAGGTTTCACAGGTAGCTCCTACGACCGGACTGAATCAATTGCGAATAGATTTGACAAGTGCCGAAATAGCAATAGGCGAGTGGCATGACAAGATTATTATCATAAGTGCGATGGAACGGTTCATGAAAACAGCATCTTATTTAAAAGCGCCTTCGCACTTGCATTTTTTGGATTTGAAGGATCAATTGATTCGGGAAAATGAGGCTGTCCTGGAGAAATTAGAGCCGGAAATAAAAGCTGTTGTGCTGCTCATCAAAAGTATTGTTCGAAGACCCTATCACATGACTGGTTAATTTTATTAATTTTGAATTTTAAAATCAAGAATATGCCCGAAACAATAAAATTTGGAAATAATTATTCCGATATCAGCACAGATGTGGCTTTTCAATTTGAATTCAATTGCGGATGTTGCGGAACAGGATACCGTTCAACGGCAAAAGGCTATACGGCCGGACAGGCTTCAAAAATACTGGGTACCGCCAGTTCCCTTTTCGGCGGCTTTCTCGGAGGGCTATCCACCGTAGGCCAGACAGTACGGGATTCATCATGGAAAAATGCACATGACAAAGCTTTTGAAGAAGCGCTCACCGAGATGGCACCGGTCTTCATCCAATGCCCGCATTGCCATTCATGGGTATGCAGGGAGCAATGCTGGAACACGAAAAAAGGATTATGTAAGAATTGTGCCCCCGACCTTGGCGTTGAAATGGCCTATGCACAATCTGAGAAATCGGTTGAAGAGATCCATGAACATGCTGCCATGGCAGAAGAGGATAAGAAACTCGGAACGGAATACTGGAGGACGAACATACGGGCTACATGCCCGAAATGTGAAGCACCGCTTGCAGCAAATGCCAAATTTTGTCCCAACTGCGGTGCAAAGTTGAATGAAGATAATAAATGCGCACACTGCGGTGCAAAACTAACCCCTGGAGCTAAATTTTGTCCTGAATGTGGTGAAAAGGTTTAAAAAATTGCTTTGTTGCTTAGATGCTTAGTTGTTGAGTTGTTTTAGCCGACTCATCAGTCCTTGATACACCTTACCGAAAGCCCGGAATACTTGGGACAGCCATAATAAATTGTGATCATTCCGGAATGAAACACATGATAATAATCAAAAGCAGCCTCATCATTGTCGGCGCTTAACATTACATGCCACGCGGCATCACTATCATGCTCTGAAGAGGACCAAAAATAGGCAGTGCCATTATTATATCCCGGAAGTGCCGTAAAACCGCTTTCGTTTGTAGCGTCTATAAAATATTGCCCCCAATGCATTGTTCCTGCTTCTTTCATCTTCCTTCCTGGTGCACTGTTCAGATAGCTCACTAGTACAAGCCATTCACTATCTGTTGGAATATGCCAATCCACAGGGCAAATCCCTCTTACTCCCGGTGTTCTTACATATTGCATCATTTCGTCCCACGTATAAAATCCCCCATATTCATCACATTTGGCTTCACTGGAATCAATACAAAATTTTTCAATGATGCCGTTATTTGACTGATACTGGGTCTGGGTCCCGACATTCAGGTTTTCCTTGAACCAGCACTGGGAGCCAATTTGAACGGTATGATAAACTTTTCCTTCATAAGTTACTGTAGGAAGACCAGGACAGCACGGAATGGTGTCCTTAGTCGTAAAAGTCATCTGGTTACCAAATGCCGTTCCGGAGCTGTTGGTTGCATAACTCCGTATATAATAAGGCGTATTTGGTTTAAGTCCTGTCAGTTTGCTTATGAAGTTCCCTATTCCGTTGCCATCAGAAGTATGATAATCCACTAGCGTTGGTGACTGTGATTTACTCCAGCAAACACCTCTGCCTGTCACAGGAGAATCCCCTCCGTAAGTTATATTTCCACCGGCAGTGGCGGTTGTTTTAGTGATGTCCATATATGGATTGGTTGTTATATGCGGAACCATTCCAGTACCAGCCGATGTAAAACTTACCTGGTTTCCAAACCCGTTTCCCTCTGAATAAGCCCTGACATAATAAAGGGTGTTAGGGCTCAGTCCTGTTAAATTGCTTGTGAAAATCCCTGTTCCGGTTCCGTCTATTGTATAGATGTCGGAAAATGTCGGGTTTTGTGACTGGCTCCAACATACACCCCGCGTATATGCCGGGGCCTGAATCACATTACCTCCACTGATAGCCGTTGTCTCAGTGATACCAGTGACAGCATTTGTAGTCACCGGTGGTATTTCCTGCCCATTTTCGGAATATTCATTCGCCTTCTTTTTGCACCCAATTGTAAGAACAAATAATACTCCCATGACTACCAACTGGTAAAACCATTGTTTACTTTTATTTTTCATAAGCAGTCGTTTTTAGGATGATACACATTTAAAAATCCCTGATGCAACTTACCAAAGTCCTGATATGGAATACATCATATCAAAGGTAAAATTATTCAGGTTTTTCGGGAAGTCATAAATGTTTTGGGAAAATGATGAATAGGTGACACAAGATATTATAAAGGAGATCAGGATCAATGTTTTCATGGACGGTGAGATTTGATTTTCCACTTCGAAATTAATCAGGTAAAGAAACGGGTCAAAATCGGATCTCCCCACAGCAAAGACACATGCTGCATAAAAACGTAAATCTGGCCGGGTTGAAAAAAAATATAGGCAGAATTTGCAAGATTTGCAAGCTGACAAAGGGTAATCAGTGCAGATTGCAAGATTTTTTTACAAAAATATTAAAAATCAAAACTCTGTAAGATCATTATCACTATTTTTTCCTTTTCCCCCGCTCATATTGCATCGGCCATTGAATACTGGCACATCGGAGACATGGCAATCCGGTTCTTCACCTCTACGTCTCTTAACTTCAATGGACGAAAAATATCAATCATAACCTCTGTTTTGGTTAGGTTAGAAGAAAACACAGAAAGACACTCTTTAATGTTATTCTGCGAAAAAAATCATAAAAGCTTCACGAATGCCGGGAAAGAATCAGCTTATAAACTTTTCTTTATTGCCGGAATACACCGCGGCACCGAAACCAAGAATCGCAAAAAAGATGACCCTCAGGAAAATAAGCCCAACCGTAAACCACCCTCCTTTCCCGAAATTCTTTGAGATCCCGTGCAGGATCATGATCCCGATGATAATATTCACGATGGGTATCAGAAGAAGAAGAATGTACCACCAGGGTTTACCGGCGATCTTAATTGCAATCAGGATGTTGTAAACCGGGATGATAGCTGCCCAACCTTGTTCGCCTGCTTTTTTGAAAACGAACCAGAGGGACACATATCTTATCATGCAAATGTTAAGGGCGATGATGAGAAGAGGAATAAAAAACATCGGCATCATTGCTGCCGGGTGACAGCAAGCCATGCCATGGTGCAAACACTGTTCCATAAAATGAAAATTTAAATTAATACTAAACTGTTTTATTCTTCAAAAATGAATTAATTCATGCGTAAATAATAGTCTCAATGTTTATGATCCTGATATTTATGCTTCAAATGTACAATTGAAAGAATGTTTTTTCCAAACTTTTTTCTCTTTATGTGTTATGTTCAATGAAAATCCTTATCTTTTCCAAACAATAAAAAAAAGTCACAAAGTAACAAAGTTACAGAGTTACATGACAGATTCAGCGACTAAACTCATGATGTATACGGACGATATGGCATTGAAAAAAACTTACAAATACGAAACCGTGAAGGGAGATCTGTTGAATACGAGGATCTATGTGTTGGAAAATGGCTTAAAAGTTTTCCTCTCTATATATCATGACACCCCAAGGATACAAACCTTTATTGCAGTTCATACGGGTAGCAAGATGGATCCGCCGGAAACTACGGGATTAGCACATTATTTTGAACACATGATGTTCAAAGGGACAGAAAACTTTGGAACCACTGATTGGACAAAGGAATCGAAGCTGCTCGGCCAGATCGAAGCCTTGTTTGAAACGTACCGGAAAGAGAAAGATGAAAACACACGCACTCTTCTTTACGAGGAAATCGACAGCATCTCCTACCAGGCTTCACTGATTGCCATTCCCAACGAATATGACAAACTGATGGATGCCATCGGGTCCCAGGGATCCAATGCAGGAACCTCCAATGATTACACTATCTTCATGGAAAACATTCCCTCCAACCAGGTTGCAAATTGGGCCAGGATTGAAGCGGAACGGTTTTCCAGACCTGTGTTGCGGTTATTCCATACCGAGCTGGAAACCGTGTACGAGGAAAAAAACATGTCGCTGACCAACGACAACCTGAAGGTCAATGAGGCCCTGATGAAACTTCTTTTCCCCAATCATCCCTATGGAACACAAACAACGTTGGGTGAGGCGGAACACCTAAAAAATCCTTCGATGAAGAGCATCCGTGAATTCTTCTCGAAATATTATGTGCCGAACAACATGGCCATCTGCATGTCGGGAGAAATCGATCCTGACAATACCATTGAGATTATAGACAACACTTTCGGCAAAATGAAACCCGGATCTGTCCCCCCTTTGCAGTCAGGAGCATGGAAGCCTCTCGATGCACCGGTGGTTAAGGAGATTACAGGTCTTGAGGCAGAGAACATCCAGATCGGTTACGGATTTGATATCAAAGCAAACGAGGAGGAATCTCTCCTGCTCACCATGACCGCCTCTGTCCTTTCAAATGGTAAGGCAGGACTGATCGACTTGAACCTGAACCAGCCGCAGAAAGTGCTGAATGCATCTGCATATGATGGCCAGCTGGCTGATTATGGTATGATATTCCTGAGCGGTCGACCGAAATCAGGTCAATCGCTGGAGGAAGTCATGGATCTGTTGATTCAGCAGGTGGGGCTTCTTAAAAAAGGAAAATTTCCCGAATGGTTACCAAAAGCAGTCCTCAACAATGCCCGGTTTGATCTCTTGAAACAATATGAATCGAACCACGGCAGGGCGCTGGCAATCTCACATGCCTATCTGAATGATATTCCTTATAAAGATTTCACGGCATACATCGAAAAAATGGGTAGGATAAGGAAAGAAGATATCGTTGCATTCGTCGGCAAATATATGCATAACAATCCCGTGATCATTTACAAAAAGCAGGGGCCACCCGAAGAGGTCCAGAAAGTAAAGAAGCCTCCCATAACCCCAATACACATCAACCGCGATCAGGAATCTGCTTTCCTGAAAAAAGTGAAGGAAACAAGGATCCCGGAGGTACAACCTGAATTCCTTGATTATTCGAAGGATATTGGAACACTTCAACAGACGAATTCCACCCGAATTCTTTATAAGGAAAATACCGAGAATGGAACTTTTCAATTGCAATACTACTACAAAATGGGTAAAAACCATGATAAGGTAATGAATTTTGCCATTGACCTGCTCCCTTACCTCGGAACGTCGAAACATACCGTGGAAGAGATCAACCTGGAGTTCTACTGTCTTGCCTGCACATTCCAGGTGAATACAACGGATGAAGAGACATCGCTTTCCCTAAGCGGGTTGAGTGAAAATATGGAACAGGCAATTTGCTTGATGGAGGAGTTGCTTGCCGACGCGATTCCTGACAAAGAGGCGCTTGATAATCGTGTAGAAAATACGCTTAAAGCACGATCAAACGGGAAAGCCAATCAGAACGAAGTATTTTCTGCACTGATCAGTTTTGGTATATATGGGCCATCTTCCCCTTATAAAAATATCCTGACGGAAAGTGAACTCCGGTCGCTGTCAGTTTTGGAACTGGTAGGGAAAATCAAAGATCTCAGGAATATCAGGCACGACATCCTTTATTATGGGAATGCCAAGCCGGATGAACTTACCGGCCTACTGGAAAAATACCATTCAGGACCGTCTACCTTAAAGCCGGTTCCTGAGCCACTGGTATTCCGGGAAAATGAAACGCTTGAAAATACGGTGTTATTTGCTCCCTATGACGCCAAGCAGGCAAAACTACAAACCCTTATCAAGGGAAGCCAGTATAACCGTTCCCTGGCGCCTGTAATCGCCCTGTTTAACTTGTATTTCGGAAGCAATATCGTGTTCCAGGAACTCCGGGAAAAAAGAGCCCTGGCTTATTCCGCAACTTCACGATACCAGGAGCCTGCTGATCTTGAAAAGTCATACATGAATAAGGGTTTTATTGCAACTCAGAATGATAAGATTATGGACGCTTTTATCGCCTTTGATGAACTTTTTAAAGTTCTTCCTGTTTCTGAAAGTACATTCCACGGATCCAAATATGCCTTGTTAAACAAGATCAGTACGGAAAGGATCCACAGAATGAACAGCATCTGGAATTTCCTTAATGCAGAAAAACTTGGTCTCAAACAGGATATTCGTAAAGATATATTCGAAAAAGTGGCAGAAATGACCTTGGACGATATGATCACATTTGAGGATAAGTACCTGAAGGACAAAGCAAAAACCTACTTAGTTCTGGGCAGGGAATCGGCCATCGATTTTAATGCGCTTGGGCAGATCGGGCCTGTTAAAAAACTAACTCTGAAAGACCTTTTCGGGTATTAATATCATCTCCTTATTGACTTCCGGATTTTTAAGTATTATCTTTATGGCATTAACCAATCCTCATGCCATAACTTTTCCAGTTTCCTGCATTTAAACATATAGGGGGAGTCTTGGCTATAAACAAAACCAAAATTCAATATATGAAAAAATGTTTCACACTTCTTGTTATTGCCCTGTTTACGATGGCTTCCTGGGCACAAAATGCCGATTATCTTCTGAAGAAAGATTTTCAATCGGAAAAGAAAAAGATCTCTGAAGGGATCGATGCTGCGAAGAAAGCAGGATTTGATGCAAAAAAAATCGCAACGAAACAGCTAACTGTCATTGACAGTTTAGCGAAAAGCCTT
>JBEKST010000156.1:0-6849 GCA_049516815.1 Bacteroidales bacterium
CAATGATACGGTTCCGTTTTGGGAAATTCTCGCGATCGGGCTGAGTCTCACTCATGAAGTCGGTCAGCAGCCCGCCATTTTTCATCATTTTTTCAGCCAGGTTTTTATTCTGGTAAGGATAAATCATGTCGAGGCCATGACCAAGCACTCCAATAGTTTCGAGGTTGTTTTCCAAGGCAGCCCGGTGTGCACAACTGTCGATCCCATAGGCCAGTCCGCTCACGATCATCACCTTATCCTGTGCCAGGTCAGAGACGATCTTGTGACACGCGCTTCGGCCATATTCTGTTGCATTTCGTGTTCCCACAACGCCAATAATCCGTGAACCATTCAGGTCGGCAGTGCCTTTGTAATAGAGCATTACCGGGCTATCGATGCAATTTTTTAATCGGAACGGATAATCTTTATCCAGGAAGAACAAGGTCCGGATCCGGAATTTTTCAAGGAATGCCAGCTCTTTTACAGCACGTTCGAGGATCGATTTATCCGACAAAGCCTCAAGGATCTTTCCTCCGACTCTTGGCACTTTCGCCAACAGTTTGTTTTTTTCCCTGAATACGGCTTCGGCGCTGCCACAATAGGTTACCAGTTTCTTCCCGAGAACATCGCCAATTCCGGGAACTATTGTCAGGGCAATTTGATAAAGAAGCATTTTTTCGCTCACGGTTATTGGTATTTACTCATCGTTAATTGACCATTGGATTACCTTCCTGATTTTCTTAACCACAATAGGCACAGTAGGTCACATTAGTTCAATTCAAGCTGTTGAACTCTATTGTGTTCTATTGTGTCCATGTGGTGAAAATCAAATGGTGGTAAATTTTTTTCGTTTCAGCATATCAAATAACTAATTAGCCGGTAAAAGAGAACCCTTAATCGGCTGAAATGTGAAAAAGTAATATGAAAAGTTGAAATTATTTATCCTGAGGCCCTTTCAATATTCGGTATTTTTGTGAAAAAGAAAGGCAGGTAGGGATTTTGAAGATCCTGGTATGTCCTCTCGATTGGGGAATCGGTCATGCAACACGGTGCGTTCCGATCATCCGTAAATTTATGGAATTCGGCGATGAAGTTGTAATTGCAGCCGATGGCAAGCCTTACGAATTCCTGAAAAAAGAATTCCCGGAATGTAGGCTTATCCGGTTGAAAGGTGCCCATGTCAACTATCCGAAAGGACGGGGATTCGTAATAAAAATCCTCAGACGCTCTCCTCTCCTTCTCCGGAGCTATTATTGTGAACGGAATGATCTTAAAAAGCTGATCCGGTTGGAAAATCCAGGTATCATCATCTCCGATAACCGTTATGGACTATGGAGCCGGGACAGGTTCTGCATCTTTATGACCCACCAGCTCAGGATTATCCTTCCTCCTTCGATCCGTTTTCTTTCAGGCTTGCTCAACAGCATGATTCATCGCCAGATAGAAAAATTCAACGAGTGCTGGATCCCCGATTTTGAGTTACACAATGGACTTGCAGGGCAGCTGTCACATCCGCCCAAATTGCCCCGAAACGTCTATTACATCGGAACATTATCGCGGTTTTCGGGTCCTGCCAGGCAACATGATGTTCCACTTCCAAGCGATTATAATATCCTTGTTGCACTATCAGGGCCAGAGCCACAGCGAACTATACTGGAGGAAATGATTTTTGAACAACTGATAAATTCCGGATTGAGCGGAATCATAGTAAGAGGGTTGACAGAGGCAACGGAAGAGTGGGATCTCACGGAGAAGATCCGGGTATTCTCTCACCTGGAAACGGCGAAGATGAAAGAATATATGCTTCGTTCGCAAATTGTGATCTGCAGATCGGGCTATTCAAGCCTGATGGACTTGGTAACACTGGGAAAAAATGCTATCCTTATCCCGACTCCCGGTCAAACCGAACAGGAATACCTGGCACGTTACCTGATGGAAAAAAAGATCTACTTTTCCATGCCTCAGCATCATTTCGATCTTCTCTACGCTATAGAGATGACACGCAATTTCCCTGGAATGGTGATGCAGAATGATTATAAGATCCTGGAGGAACGGATCAGGGAAATAAGAAAGGCGTTAGCCATTAGCCAATAGCTATCAGTGATTTACGATTTACGATCTCAGATTTTCGATTTGAATTATCTCAGGGTATCAGGTTTTAGTCATTGGGTAATATTTTTTTGTATTTCATATGTCATTTTCCCCTATCGCCTGATTCCCAATGCCTAATGCCTTATTTCATTTCGCCACTTTATTTCTTTAATAATTCACCACGACACTACTTTGTCACTCTATGACTTTGTGGCTCTGTGACTCTGTTACTTTGTGACTTCGTGTAGCCTTCCAAACCAGCACCCCACCGGCAATGATCAATGGGATGCTCAGTAGTTGTCCAAGGTTCAGGATCATTGATTTCTCAAAACTTTCCTGGGGCTCTTTTGCAAATTCGATCAGGAAACGCATTCCGAAAACCATGATAAGGAACATCCCAAAGATCAGTCCTTGTGCAGGTTTTCCGTCTTTCTTATAATAATACCACCAGAGAAAAAGGAAAATCAGCAGGTAAGACAATCCTTCGTAAAGCTGGGTAGGATGCCGTGGATCAAGATTCAGGGGATGTTCTGCCCGGAGGAAACGGAATCCCCAGGGAAGCGCTGTGGGATGGCCGAAGATCTCGGAATTCATAAGATTTCCGAAACGGATTAAAAGTCCGGAAAGGGCTACTACGATCACTACCCGGTCCATCACCCAGAGAAACGGAAGTTTTTTAATATGTCCAAAAATAATAATGGTAATAATGATCCCGATAGCAGCGCCATGACTGGCCAGTCCGCCTTCCCATACCATCAGGATCTGGGCGGGGTGAGCCAGGTAATAGGCAGGTTCATAAAAGAAACAATGACCCAGACGTGCACCTATAATGGTCCCGATAACCATATAGGTGGTCAGGGAATCCAGCACTTTGACAGAAATCTTTTCTTTTTTGAAGATCTTCAACATGATAATATAACCGAAGAAGAAGGATGCAGCAAAGAGCAGCCCATACCAACGAAGGGTAAAACTCCCGATCCGGAAGATCTCGGGATCAACATTCCAGTTAATATAGCTCAGAATCATATCACATTTATATTACAACTTCCTGTGCAATTAATTCGCCATTAGCTATTCGCTATTCGTTATTCGCTATCCTCCATCCTCTATTCTTCATTCTTCATTCTTCATTCCTTCATTGGCCTATTGATATTTCTTTAGCTCCTGCTGAAACAACCGATCAAGATCGGCTGCCAGTTTGGGTTGTTTATTCTCCTGTGCAATATAGTTCATCCGCCGGAGAACACCCAGGGCCTGCTCAACGTCCCGTGAATAATAATCTCTCCTTTTCCCTTTGAACCTGTAATAGTAATCCAGGTTTTGTGAATAGATCTGGCTGATCCGTTCCATGATCTTATTCGCCTTGACAGGTTCTCCGGCTTTGTAATAATTCTCTGCAAAAGGAATGGTGTATATATCATAATAGAACTTGGAATCGGGGAATAATTCAAAATATTTATCCATGAGTTTAATTGCTTCCTGGTTTTTCCCGATCTCGATCAGCGCCTGGGCGGTGCGAAGCATATTGGTCTTCGGCCTTGCCTGGTTATTTAAGCTTTCTGGATCTACGTAAACGTGAGGGTCGTTCAGGTTCCCCCAGGCAAACTTGTTCATCAGGAGATCATAGGAGGTGATAGGATCAACTCCTCCCATGTTGGGGATGAAATCTTCCTTGGTGGCTTTGACGGGCATGAATTTGTAAACCCATCCCTGCACCAGGCAGAAAGAATCGACATTAAAGCAATGATTTACACTGGCCGGTGAGGCAAAATACAAAGGCCGGCGCCAATGGTTGTTTGCAACAAGGTCAAGAAGCATCACATCGTTTTTGTAAAGCTGGTTGGATTTGATGGTCCAATATATTGTATCCACCATTTTTCCCCTGAGATATTCCGGCACGATGTTATATTTGATGCAGGTAGACGAATCAACCGCTAGTTTAATTTTTTTCGATGGGAAGAATTTCATCTTCTCCCCACTCTGGAGAGGCAGGAAAGTGCGCGGGTCATCGCTTTTAATAAAATCTACAAGGTCTTTCAGGTCGATATATCCTTTAATACCTATATCATAAAAAGGAACAATGTCATTGGCGCCGGGTTGATATTTTTCCTGCGGGATTCCAAACGGACAAGGTTCCGATTCATAGGCTTTCTTAAAAAGTTCATCGATATACCAGGATCCGGAGGCAAGCATTAGGTTTACTACACGCACATCCGTGCGAATGCCTTCGACTTCCTGGTCATACCAGAGAGGGAACGTGTCATTGTCCCCGTTGGTAAACAGGATTCCTTGTTTGTCGCAGGAGTTCAGATAGTTTGCAGCATAATCACGGCAGGAATATTTCCCCGAACGGTCATGATCATCCCATCCCTGCTGCGCCATTATGCATACCGTAAGGCCGCCGAAAATAATGGAAACCGTCAGTGCCACCTGTTTTCCAAGTTTTTTCTGAAGCCATAGGGCGATCTGAATGATTCCAAGCCCGATCCAGATCGCAAAGGCATAAAACGAGCCTGCATAGGCATAGTCTCGCTCCCTGGGCTGAGGAGCATATTGGTTCAGGTAAATCACAATTGCCAATCCGGTCATGAAAAACAGGAGCCCGATGATGATGGCGCTCCGGTAGTCTTTTTTTAATGTAAAATAAATGCCGATCAGGCCAAGGATAAAAGGAAGAAAATAAAAGGAATTATCACCGCGGTTTCCTTTCCGGATTTCCGGCAACGGGTGGGAACCCAGTCTGGCATTGTCGATGAAAGGAATTCCGCTTTTCCAGTTCCCGTTTACTTTATCGCCCAATCCCTGGTTATCATTCTGCTTCCCGGCAAAATTCCACATAAAATAACGCCAGTACATGTGATTTACCTGGTAATTCCAGAAGAACCGCAGGTTTTCCGTGAAGGTCGGTTTATAGATCGTTTCCGTCTTGTCGCCTGCCTGAACCTCGATCGGAACGCCCTGCACATCTCCCCATTTCTTATATCCTTCAGGATACTTCGGATCGATCGTACTCCACATACGCGGAAAGAGAGTGATAAACCTGGAATCAAAGACCGGAACCGTTTTCTCTTTTTTATCGGTGATGATATACTTTCCGGATGCATCGTCCTTTGTATAGGTTGGATTTCCATCGGTACGGTCGATAACGGGCGCATTATAATATGGCCCGGTGAGCAATGGCCAGTCGCCGTATTGTTCCCGGTTCAGGTATGAGAGCAGGTACATCGCATTTTCGGGGTTGTTCTCATCCAGTGGGGTGTTGGCATTGCTACGGATCACCAGAAGCAGGAAAGAGGTATAACCGATCACGATAAATGTAAAGGCAAGTATGATGGTATTCAAAATCGATTTCTCTTTTTTCCGGGTATAGATCAGTCCACCTGTGATCAGTCCGATAAGGATTATGAAATAGATGATGGTCCCTGAATTGAAGGGCATTCCCAGCGAATTCACGAAGAAAAGTTCAAAGTTGCCGGCCAGTTTGACGATCCAGGGAATGATGATATACATGACCACGGCCAGGGTACCAATTCCGGCAAAGAGCGCAAGGAGGATCCCTTTCCAGTTTGGATTTGGATATTTTTTAAAGTAATAAACAAACACGATTGCCGGAATGGCTAACAGGTTCAGCATGTGGACACCGATAGATAGTCCTATCAGGTACGCGATCAGCAAGAGCCACCGGGAGGAATGTTTTTCTTCGGCATGTTCTTCCCATTTGAACATAGCCCAGAAGACGACGGCTGTAAAGAATGACGACATCGCATAGACTTCGCCTTCAACCGCTGAAAACCAGAAGGAGTCGGTAAAGGTATAGGCGAGGGATCCGATCAGGCCGGCAGCCATGATGAGATGCATTTTGGGGACTGTCATTTCTTCACCATCATTCAAAACCAGCTTCTTTGCGATCATGGTGATAGTCCAGAACAGGAAAAGGATCGTCAATCCGCTGCATAGGGCCGACATGGTATTGACCATGCGTGCCACATGCGTCACATCACTTGCAAAAAGTGAGAAAAATCTTCCGATCATCTGGAACAGCGGCGCACCGGGAGGATGGCCTACTTCCAGCTTGAAAGCAGTGGAGATGTATTCACCGCAATCCCAGAAGCTCATGGTGGGCTCGGATGTCATAATATAGACTGTGGATGCGATTACAAATACCAGCCATCCCAGGATATTGTTGTATTTCCGGTACAATTTCATCAGGAATTGAGGATTAGGATTAATGAGGACATTCCGTTGATTATGCCATAACAGGCGAAGCAAAAGTAGTAAATATTTAGTACTTTTGAGACCTGATTCAAACGTTGGACTACTATGAAAAGACTTGTTTTATTAAGGCATGGCGAAAGCATATGGAATAAGGAAAACCGTTTTACGGGATGGAAAGATGTAGATCTTTCGGAAAGAGGCGTGAATGAAGCGATCGAAGCCGGGAGGGTATTGAAGAAACAAGGTTTTCATTTCAGGATCGCCTATACTTCTTATCTGACCCGCGCCATTCGCACGTTATGGCTGACGCTGGGAGAAATGGACCTCTTATGGATCCCTGTTTACAAGACCTGGCGATTGAATGAAAAGCATTATGGGATCCTCCAGGGGTTGAACAAATCTGAAATGGCGGAAAAATATGGCGAGCCGCGCGGCAAGACCGAGTGCTGGTACGCCTTGGCGGCCGAACCCGGCGCAAAGGTTGCGGTTGGCCTCAAGCCCGGCACGACGCTCGCCCAGGTCGAGGACGGAATTCGCACCGGAACGCTGGAGGAGAGCCTGAAC
>JBEKST010000157.1:0-6849 GCA_049516815.1 Bacteroidales bacterium
ACCGAAAAATTTATTTCCAGAAGAATCTGTGGACAAAATTACTTCTTTAGGATGGATTAGCAAATTAATGTCATCCTGATTCTTCGACATTTTTACAGCGAATACTATTCTTTCTCAAATTCCGTTATCAAATGAACGAAAATATCAGGCTCCTTTGAATCTACCTAAGCGCTCTTATCACAATCCTGTGGGAAATAGTTTGTTGTTTTTACAGGAAAAATTGTAATTTTGCACCATGAAAAAGAGTTTCCTCTTCTTTTGCCTGTCATTAATGGTTTTTCTATCTACTTCATGCAAATTTTCGAAGTTGCTAAAAAGTGATGATACTGAAAAAAAATATGCAATGGCTTTACAGCTGTACAGTGAAAAAGATTATTCACGGGCATTGCAGCTTTTTGACCAGCTGATGGGAGTCATGCGTGCAACGGATAAGGCACAGAAGATATACTACGATGAGGCCTACTGTTATTATTATTCGAAGGATTACACGATGGCCGCATACTATTTTAAACGTTTCAGTTCGAATTTTCCCAATACCCGCGAAGCCGAAGAATGTACCTTTATGAGCGCTTACTGTAACTGTATGAATTCGCCCGAATACAGTCTTGATCAAACGACCACTCGCGATGCCATTAAGGAACTTCAGGCTTTTATTAACACTTACCCGGAGAGCAAACGCCTCCCTGAATGCAATGACCTAATCGATAAAATGAGAGAAAAACTGGAAACAAAAGATTTCAAAATCGCCCAGTTATATTACAGGATGGATGATTACATCGCAGCCATAACCTCCTTCAATAACATCCTGAAAGATTATCCCGAAACGCAAAAGAAAGAAGAGATCATGTTTCTCGTCTTCAAATGCTATAATAAATATGCTGTGCAAAGTATTGATTCGAAGAAGAAAGAAAGAATGGGAAAAGCCTTTACGGCCTATAACGAATTTGCAACCTTATATCCTTCCAGTCAGTTTATCGCTGAAGCGAAATCACTGAAAGAAAAATCCCAGAAGGAACTTGATCTGTTGGGATTAAAGAACCAGAAGAAAAACACAAACATTAACAAATAAATATACAATGGACTATAAAAAGGTAAAGACAGAACCCATTGCCATTACAAGGAACATTGAAGATTTCACCAAGGGCACCAACAATATCTATGAAACAGTTTCAATTCTTTCAAAGAGATCGAATCAAATATCACTTGAAATGAAAGAAGAATTGAAACAGAAAATTGCTGAATTCACCTCCACCACTGATAACCTTGAAGAGGTTTTCGAGAACAGGGAACAGATCGAAATTGCCAAATATTACGAACATCTTCCAAAACCTACACTGATCGCTATCCAAGAATACCTGAACGGAGAAGTGTTTTTTAGGAATCCCCATAAGGAACATCAAGACGACTTTTAATCTTTAAGTTCACCTGGATGCTAAAAGGGAAAAAAATCGTTATCGGTATCACCGGAAGCATTGCCGCCTATAAAATTCCGTTCCTGGTTCGCTTGTTGATCAGGGAAGAAGCATTGGTTCGTGTGATCATGACCCCTTCAGCGACAGATTTTGTCACTCCATTGACCCTTTCCACACTTTCCAGAGCCAATGTCATTATTGATCCTTTCAAGGAATCTACCGGTGAATGGAACAACCATGTTGAACTTGGTTCCTGGGCAGATGCCATGGTATTTGCCCCGGTTACAGCCAATACCCTTGGAAAGATGGCTAACGGCATTGCGGATAATTTCCTGGTTACAGCTTACCTCTCAGCAAAATGTCCTGTTTTCATTGCTCCGGCAATGGACCTCGATATGTACAACCATCCTTCAACACAAAAAAATATCCAAATGCTCCGTTCTTACGGCAACACGATCATTGAGCCACAGGTAGGGGAACTGGCCAGTGGGCTTTCCGGTCTGGGTAGGATGGAAGAACCGGAAAATATTCTTTCCCATCTGCGGTTTTTTTTTGACAGGAAACAGGATTTTTCAGGAAAAACGATCCTGGTCACTGCCGGTCCTACCTATGAAGCCATCGATCCGGTGCGGTTTATCGGGAATCATTCTTCAGGATTAATGGGGTTTTCCATCGCAGAAGAAGCATCCCGTCGCGGGGCCAGTGTTACCCTGATCAGCGGGCCCACACACCTGGAACCCGGTAATTCTGAGATTCATCATGAGAAAGTGGTCTCCGCAAACGAAATGTACCAGGCATGTAAAATCGCTTTTCCTTCTGCAGATATTGTGATCATGACTGCCGCTGTGGCAGATTATACTCCCTATGAAGTATCCCCGGTGAAGCTCAAAAAGAATGAGAAAAAAATATCCCTTGACTTGAAAAAAACCACGGATATCCTCGAAGAACTTGGAAAAAATAAAAGGAAAGATCAACTGTTGGTCGGCTTTGCACTCGAATCAGGTAACGGATTGAAAAATGCCAGTGAAAAACTGAAAAAGAAAAATCTTGATCTTATCATTTTAAATTCGTTAGACGATAAAGGTGCAGGATTTGAAGTTGCGACCAACAAAGTAATGATCATCGGTAAAAAAGGTATTCTCCTGGCCGGTGAGCTGAAGGATAAAAGAGCAGTCGCTACCGATATTATGGATGTCATAAAAAAACTAAAGGTGAATTCGAAAGGGAATTGATGCCTTAATTCATAAAAAAATGAAGAAGATCCTTATCCTGCTTGCCGTTTTCCTTGTTTCTGTACGTTCCTTCAGCCAGGAACTGGATTGCCAGGTATCTGTTACCGCTCCGCAGCTGACAGGTACGGATAAAAGGGTTTTTGAGACGTTGCAGACCGTCATTTATGAATTCATGAACAACCGCAAATGGACGAACTTCAACTTTCGGACAGAAGAACGAATCGAATGTACGGTTCTTCTTACTATTACTGACAGGATGAGTACCGATGATTTCAAAGGGACGCTCAATCTGGTTCTTCGCCGTCCCGTCTATAATTCAGCTTACAACTCCGTTCTCTTGAATTGGATTGATAAAGATTTCCAGTTCCATTATGTTGAGTTCCAGCCGCTTGATTTCGCTGAAGGCTCCTACACTTCGAACCTCACCTCAACCCTGGCGTTTTATTCCAACATTTTTCTCGGACTTTACTTCGATTCTTTTTCCAAAAACGGGGGTAGCCAGTTCTTTGATAAGGCACAATCCATTGTGAATGCAGCGCAAAATGCACAGGAAACCGGCTGGAAAGCATACGAGAGCCAGAAGAACAAGTTCTGGCTGGTGGAAAACTATCTGAATCCTTCCAACAGTGAACTTCGGGACTTTTCTTACCATTTCCACCGCCTTGGCCTCGACCAGATGTACGAAAAAGTTGATCAGGGAAGAAATGAGGTGACGGAAAGCCTTGATTTATTGAAAACACTATACAACGAGAAACCCGGACTTTTCGCTCTCCAGCTTATCCTGGATGCCAAACGGGATGAATTTGTCAATATCTATTCAGATCAGCGGGTTCCTCCCTTGGAGAAGACCAATGTCGTGAATACCCTGAAAGAAATTGATCCTGCCAACGGATCAAAGTATCAAACGATTTTATCGGGAAAGTGATCCATTTATCTTATTTTTGTGTTCGACTCCTGTTAAGAGAAAGAATATGCTTTCTAAACTCGTGATCGAAAATTATGCGTTGATCGACCACCTTGAGATGGATTTCTCAGAGGGTTTTTCGGTCATTACAGGAGAAACCGGGGCCGGGAAAACAATTCTGCTCGGCGCTTTATCCCTGATCCTTGGAAACAGGGGGGATATTTCTGTACTGTTGGATACGTCCAGGAAATGCATCGTCGAAGGCACCTTTACCATTAAAGGCTATCATCTCGAGGGTCTCTTCAGGGAATATGAGCTCGATTACGATGACACGGCAATCCTTCGAAGGGAGATCCTTCAAAATGGCAAATCCAGGGCATTCATTAATGATACACCGGTGAACCTGGCGCTGATGAAAGATCTCGGCGACCACTTGGTAAATATACATTCTCAATTTTCGATCATCACCTTAAATGATGCTGATTTTCAACTGGCTGTCCTCGATAACTATTCCGACAACATTCAAATCATCCAGCAGTACAGGGATAATTTCATGCATTTTGTACAGCTAAAAAAAGAAATGGAAGAACTTGTTAGGCGGGAAACCCTTGCACGGAACGATAATGATTACTATCAGTTTCTTTCGGATGAACTTGAATTAGTAAAATTACGTGAAGACGAACAAGAAATAGCAGAGAAACGACTGGACATCCTTTCTCATGCCGTAGAGATCAAGACAGGGTTGTTGCAAGCTTTGGAGATCCTTTCGCTTGGAGAACAAAACATTACCGACCGGCTTTCCGAGATTATGAATATTACAAATAATCTCTCCCGTTTTCATACTTCACTGAAGGAGTTCAGTGAACGGCTTCGAGGCAACCAGATCGACCTGAGGGATATTGCAACAGGGATGGAAAAAATAGAACAGGACGTCGATTTTGATCAGGCCGAGATCAACGCTCTTACTACCCGCCTCGACCTCATCAATCACCTTGAAAAGAAACACAATGTTCCGGATATCCGAGGATTAATTACCATAAAGGAACAGATCAATGGAAAACTTCTGGAAGTAACATCCCTGGAAGACCGGATCCTTGCCATGAATAATGAATTGGAACAAATCAGGCAACACCTTTTCAGAGAAGCAGAAAAACTTTCCGGAAACCGCATAAAAGTGATCCCCGACCTGGAGGAGAAGATCAGGCAAACCCTCATAAAACTAGGTATGCAGGATGCAAGGATAAAAATAGAGCTCATGAGACTGAAAGAACTGACTCCTGACGGAATGGATACAGTACGTTTCCTTTTCAGCGCTAATAAAGGGATCGACCTGAGTGAGATTTCCAGGATCGCATCTGGAGGGGAATTATCACGGCTAATGCTGAGTATAAAATCACTTATTTCAAAGAAAAACCTTCTTCCAACAATCATATTTGATGAGATCGATATGGGGGTATCGGGTGAAGTTGCCGGAAAGGTTGGCGAGATCCTGAAAAAAATGGGAGAGTTTATGCAGGTGATCGCGATAACACACTTGCCCCAGATTGCAGGAAAGGGGCAGTCGCATTATTGGGTTTTCAAATCCAATGAAAACAATACCGCAAGAACGCAGTTAAAAAAATTAGATCAGAAAGAAAGGATACTTGAGATCGCAAAAATGCTGAGTAATGAAAAAGTATCCGATGCAGCCTTAAAAACTGCAAAGGAACTGATGGAGAAGTGATCATTGAGGCTGAAAGCCATGACACAATACAATAAATCAATTGATGAGGAATCATGATTTCGGGTTTCCGATTCAATTTTTTATCTTTGCACCCCTGAAAAGCTGAATATTTTTTAATATTTACTCAAAACCTGTCTCAATGAGAATTCTGGTTTGTATCAGTAATGTTCCCGACACAACCACCAAGGTTAAGTTTGTAGACAATTTAACCAAGCTTGATACCAGCGGGATCCAATGGGTGATCAATCCCTGGGATGAGTTATCGCTTACTCGTGCATTAGAATTAAAAGATGATTCAGCCAATAACATCCAGCAGGTTACCGTCGCCCATGTAGGGCTTGTAGGATCGGAACCTACCATCCGTAAAGCACTTGCCATTGGCGCCGATGATGCATTCCGGGTAAATGCCGACCCCATGGATGCTTATTTTGTTGCAGCCCAGTTAGCAGAAGTGATTAAAAGTAATCCTTATGATATTATTCTCTGCGGGATAGAATCCAGCGATTACAATGGATCGACAGTAGGAGGGATGCTTGCCGAGTTTTTGGGTATACCTTCCGTTTCATCAGTTTCTTCTCTGAATGTTGAAAACGGACAGGTCCTGATTCATCGAGAGTTCGATGGCGGGAAAGAGATCCTTATGGTACCATCGCCATTCGTTGCGATTGTTCAGAAAGGGATTGCCAAAGAACCCCGGATCGCTGCCATGCGCGGGATCATGATGGCGCGTTCCAAACCTTTAAAAGTGACAGAACCAGTTGCAACCGAACCCCTGACCGGGATTCTTAAATATGAATTGCCAAAGTCCCATGCGGCTTGCAAATTCATCGACGCTGAACACCCGAAGCAACTAATCGAGTTGTTGCAAAATGAGGCAAAAGTCATCTGATCTTATAAATAATAAAAAATACAAGATGTCAGTTTTAGTTTTTACTGAAAATTGGGACGGAAAATTTAAAAAACTCTCCTTCGAACTGGTTTCCTACGCATCAAAGTTGGCTGAAATGCTTAATACCTCGACCATCGCGATGTCCATCGGCACGGTTTCAGATGATGAGTTGCAAAAACTGGGGAAGTATGGCGCAGCGAAAATCATTTATACCACAGGCGAAGGATTGAATGTTCTGGATAATCAGGCATGGGTGAATATAATTTCTGACATAGCTGAAAAGGAAAATGCGACTGTGATCGTTCTTTCAAACAATATCATGGGTAAAGCCATTGCCCCACGACTGTCGGTACGCATGAAAGCAGGGATAGGCGCTGGTGTGAGCAGGCTTCCCATGAGTATAGAACCCTTTATCGTTTATAAAAAAGTATATTCCGGAAATGCATTTGCAGATGTCCTGATACATACGGAGAAAAAAATCCTTACCCTTTCCCAGAACTCATTCGAATTGATTGAAAAACCGGTAAATCCTGAGATTGTGAATGTGACTGCTTCTCTTGAACCTGGCGGAATAAAAACCCATGTAAAAGATGTCCAGAAGCAGACCGGGAAGATACTCCTGACCGATGCCGAAGTAGTAGTTTCCGGCGGGCGTGGCATGAAATCACCGGATAACTGGGGACCGTTGG